>DATAPS010000083.1:0-17104 GCA_036265085.1 Acetobacteraceae bacterium
GCTGGTGGAAGGTGGTGCTGGTCGTCGCCGGCCTCGGGTTCGCCGCGCCGGTCGCTTACAGTCATCTGCACGACTATCAGCGCCAGCGGATCACGACCTTCATGAACCCGGAGCGCGACCCGCTCGGGGCCGGCTACAACATCATCCAGTCGAAGATCGCGCTCGGCTCGGGGGGCATGTGGGGCAAGGGCTTCCTGCACGGCACGCAAGGCCATCTCGACTTCCTGCCGGAGAAGCAGACCGACTTCATCTTCACCATGTTCGCCGAGGAGTTCGGCCTGGTCGGCGGCGTTGCGCTGATGGGCCTCCTCTGCCTGATCATCCTCGGCGGAATGGCGATGGCGATCCGATGTCGCCATCAATACGGGCGGCTGGTCGCGCTCGGGATCAGCATGAATTTCTTCATGTATGTCTTCGTCAATCTGGCGATGGTGATGGGTGCCATCCCGGTCGGCGGCGTGCCGCTCCCGCTGATGTCGCACGGCGGCTCGGCGATGATCACGGTCATGATCGGGTTCGGTGTGCTCATGTCGGTATACGTCCACCGCGACGTCGAGTTCGGCCAAGGCGCCAACGAGATCTGAGCGGCGGAATCAGGCCGCCACGCTGACCCTTCGCCGGAGGCCAGGCGTCGCCGGGAGCGTCAGCTCGAACGCCGTGCCGGCGGGACCTGTGGCGACGAGCCGGATCTCGCCGCGTTGCGCCCGGACCAGGTCGTGCACGATCGCGAGACCCAGACCGGTGCCGCGGTCACGGCCGCCCGTGACGAACGGCTTGAACAGCTGGTCCTGCACCTCGGGCGGCAGCCCATCCGCGTCGTCCGAGACGGTGACGAAGACAACGCCGCTCCCCACAGCAAGCGTGACCGTGATCGAGCGTGCATTCGCCTGGACCGCATTGCGGAACAGGTTGCCGAACACCCGAAGAAGCTGCGTGGGATCGCCTTCGGCTTCCAGATCCTCGCTGTCGCTGACGATCTCGAACGCGACGCCGGGCGGCGCCTCGGCGCTGGCCTGCTCGGCGGCTTCCGTGATGATCGGATGCAGTGCACAGCGCGCCCGCGTCGGCGCGGCCGGCGCGTCACGCGCGAATGCAACCGTCTCCTGCAGCAATTCGGTCGCCCGCTCGATCGAGCGGACGAGGATGTCGCCGGTCCGCCGGATCGTCGCATCCTCGTGCGATTGCAGCCGCTCGGCGGACAGCAGCGCGGGTGAAAGGATGCCGCGCAGATCGTGACTGACCTTGGCGACCGCCGCCCCGACCGCGGCCAGCCGGGCATTGCGCCACAACGCCAAGCGCAGTTCCCCCTGCATCGCCCCGAGCTCCCGCGCGGCCTGTGCGATCTCGTCGTCGGCGAGGTGCGCCGTCCGCTCCGAGTTGAGCGGGGGCGTGCGCTCCGGGTCGGCGCGGAACGCGCGGATGCTGCCGGTGATGTGCGACATCGGCCGCACGAAGAATACGAGCAGGACCGCGTAGACGAGACCGCCGGCCGTCAGCGCGATCGCCATCGCGAGCACCCCGTAGGCGCCCGCGAACCCCCGCAGGGCGAGCGATAGGGAATCGCCGCGCAGCACGATCGTGAGCGTCGTCCAGGGATGCATCGGCGCCCGGGCGGTGACCTCCAGTCCGCCCCGGACCGGCGCCGCGAGCGCGATGAAGGCGCGCAGGACGGCCTGCGGGATCGTCTCCGTGCGCAAGTCGACCGCCGCCGCGACTGCGGGCACGGTGCGGTCGGGGAGAAGCAGCATCGGCGCACCGGCGTCGTCCGACGTGCGGATCACCTCCGTCCCAGACAGCCGCAGGAGGGCGTCCCGTAAGGCAGGCTGCAGGCCGTCCGGCGCCCCCGCGGCGGCCAGCGCCGCGATCTGCGCCTCGCTGAGCCGGCGCTCCACCCACGCCTGCCGGAAGCTCGTCAGGGCCGGTACGAAAACGAGGATCGCGATTGCAAGCACGAACGCGACCGTCAGCCAGACCAGCCGGCCGGAGAGACTGCGTTGGAAGCTGACTCTGAACGCCGACATCATGTCCGGAGGTATCGCGGGCGCACGTGCGTTGGCCCCGACTACACCAGCCTCGCCAGTTGTTTGACAACCCATCGGGTCCGCGGCGCGAACAACCGCGGCTCGAAGAAGTGCCCTGCGGCGCGCTTTGCCGTCTCGGCGCGGGTCGGGTACGGCATGATCATGCTCGCCATGGCCGACAGCGGAATACGCCGCGCAATCGCGAGCGTCCATGCCCCGATCATCTCGCCGGCATGAGGTGCCACGATGCCGGCGCCGAGGATCCGGCCGCCGCGGGTCGCCACCAGCTTCGCCACCCCCTCCGTGCGCCGCTCCGTCCGCGCGCGATCGTTCTCCGCGACCGGCCAGACTGTCACCACTGGCGCCAAGCCGCGAGCGCGCGCTTCAGCCTCGGTCAGGCCAACCTGCGCGAGCTCCGGGTCGGTGTAGGTGACCCGCGGGATCGCGTCCGGTACGAGCCGGGCGGGGACGCGGAACAGCGCGCGCCGGAGTATGACCGAGGCGTGATGGCTCGCGGCGTGGGTGAAGTATTGCGGGCCGATTCCAGCCGGATCGGCGATGTCGCCGGCCGCGAACACACGACGGTTGCTGCGGCTCCGCAACCCGCGATCAGTCGCGATTCCGGCCGGCGTCGTCGTGACGCCCCCGTTCTCCAGCCCGACATCCTCGACGTTGGGACGCCGGCCGGTCGCGATGAGCAGGTGCGTGCCGCAGAGCCGTTCGCCATTCGCCAGGACGAGAGCCGGTCCCCGCTCGACCCGCAGGACGCTCGACCCTTCGTGGATGCTGACCCCTTGCGCCAGAAGCGCATCCCTCACCGATGCGACCAGCGCGGGATCCTCGCGGCGGGCGAGGGTCTGCGCCTCGACGATCGTGACCCGCGAGCCGAGCCCCGCATGCGCCTGCGCCATCTCCAGCCCGATCGCGCCGCCACCGAGGACGAGCAGATGGCCGGGTTTCTCGGGCAGATCGAACAGTGTTTCGTGCGTGAGGTACGGAACGTCGGTCAATCCGGGGATCTCCGGCACCGCCGGCCGGCTGCCGGCGGCCACCACGATCCGGCGCGCCGTGATCCGGCGGCCGCCGACGGCCAGCGTGTCCGGGGCGACGAAGCGGGCGTGATCGCGCATCACGGCCGCGCCAAGACCACGGAAACGCTCCTCGCTGTCCGTCGGCGCGATGCCCGCGATTACCCCGGCGACATGTGCCCGGACGCCGTCCCAGTCGATCCGGGGCGCGCCGAAGGCGACCCCGAACCGGACCGCGGCGGCGCCGTTCATGGCGGCGTGCGCCGCGGCCAGCAGCGCCTTGCTCGGCACACAGCCGGTGTTGAGGCAGTCGCCGCCCATCCGCCCCCGCTCGATCAGCGCCACCCGCAGCCCGAGCCGGGCGGCGACCGCCGTAACCGAGAGACCCGCCGAGCCCGCGCCGATGACGGCGAGGTCGAAGTCAGGCACGCGCCGGCCGCAGATGCCGCCAGGCGATCGGCAGGAGCGCGAGCAGCCCGAGCGCCAGCAGCGGCAGCAGCACCGGCGGGGTGAAGATGATGTGGAAATGCGGTCGCTCGCTGCGCATGAGGACGTCGCGCAGGCTGGCGCCGATGCTGGTGAATACGGCGGTCACGGGAATGATCCCGATGAACGTGGCGGCCGCGTAAGGCGCGAGCCGCATCCCGACGAGGGCGGCGGCAAGATTGGTGATCCAGAACGGCACCAGCGGGACAAAACGCAGGGCGAGGAGATACGAGAACCCGTCCTGTTCCAGCCGCTCGTGCACGCGCACGAGCGTCGGATTGGTGCGGCACGCGAGCGCCTCGCAGAACAGGCGGCGCGCCAGCAGGAACACCAGGACGGCTCCCGATCCCGCGCCGAGGACGGCGAGCACCGTGCCGGAGATGGTCCCGAACATCAGCCCGCCGGTGACCGTCATCAGCTCGGCGATCGGCAGCGAGACGGCGACGACGGCCGCGTAGACCGCGACATAGGCGACGGCCGCCGCGACCGGCCAGTGATCCACGAAGGCGCGGAGCGTCGCGCCGTGCGCGGCGATCACGGACCACGACATGTGACGCCGAAGCCCGAACGCGAGCGCGACCAGCACGATCGTCCCGAGCAGGACCCAGGGCCAGGATTTCTTGAGCGCTTCCATCGATGCCCTTTACCAGCGTACGCGAGCAGTACGCGTGGCAATTATGTCATTTCGTAGAGCAACGCGCGCAGACGTTGACGCAGTCAAGCCCGCTCTCCTATAAGCCGCGGCCTGTCGGCCACGGGAACGCGTCAGTCCCGGCGCGACCCATTCCACCCGAGACCCGGAATCCGCGCCCGCGCGCGGGGCCGCTGATCGGCCTCTTGGCGCATCGGAGAGCAATCGTGAAGCGTACCTATCAACCGTCCAAGCTCGTCCGCAAGCGGCGGCACGGATTCCGCGCGCGGATGGAGACGGTCGGCGGCCGCAAGGTCTTGGCGAATCGTCGTGCCAAAGGCCGCAAGCGCCTGTCGGCCTGAGCCCCGGATCGGTGGTGGCGGAGGCGATGGCCCCGCCGCAGCGTCTCAAGCGCCGCGCGGATTTCCTGCGCGTCGCCGCGAAAGGGCGGAAGGCGCCGGCCGGCGGGTTGGTGCTGCAAGCGCTTGCGCGCCCCGACGACGGGCCGGCGCGCATCGGCTTCACGGTCACCAAGAAGGTCGGCAACGCCGTCGTCCGCAACCGGACGCGACGGCGGCTCAAGGAGGCCGCGCGCCTCGTGCTGGCCGAGACGCCGGTGGCGGGTGCGGATCTCGTCCTGATCGGGCGCGATGGCACACGCGCGCGCAAGTTCACCGATCTGCTCGAGGACCTGAAGCGCGCGTTGCGCCGCACGGGGGTCGCATGACCGTCGCGGCGGAAGTGCTTGCCGGCGTGGTCCGCGCCTACCAATTGACGGTGCGGCCGGTGATCGGCGGCCATTGCCGCTTCGAGCCGAGCTGCAGCCACTACGCGATCACCGCGCTGCGCAGCCACGGCGCGTTGCGCGGCAGCGGGCTCGCAGCCAAACGAATTCTCCGCTGCAACCCCTGGCACGAAGGCGGCTTCGACCCGGTCCCGCCGCCGCGTCACACACCACGTCATCGCCGGACGCCATCATGATGGAACAAAAGCGCCTGATTACGGCGATCGGCATTTCGGTCGCCATCCTCGTCCTGTTTCAGTTGGTGATGCCGCATCCGCAGCGGCCGCAGCCGAACGCGACCGCATCGCTCAGCGACACCGCGACCCCGACGCCGAACGCGCACGCGCCGCAGCCTTCGGACACGCTCGGCGCGACGCCGTCCGATGCCGGCACCGCCCCGGTTCCGCCGCCCGAGAATGCGCCGCGCGTGCAGATCTTTGCGCCAGCGGTCCAGGGCAGCATCAGCCTCATGGGTGCGCGGCTCGATGATCTCGTCCTGCGCGACTATCGCGAGACGATCCAGCCGGACTCACCGCTCGTTCGTCTGCTCGCGCCCCGGCGCGATCCGCAGCCCTACTATGTGCAGTTCGGGTGGACGGCGGCCGGGGGCGTCAAGGTGCCGGATCCGAACACCACGCTCTGGACCGCGTCGGCCGGGGAGCTGTCGCCCGCCAAGCCGGTGACGCTGTCGTGGGACAACGGCAACGGTCAGACATTCCAGATCGAATTCGCGATCGACGACCACTACATGTTCACCGTCAACCAGCGCGTCCGCAACACCAGCGGCACGCCAGTGGAAGTGTACCCGTGGTCGCGCATTCGCCGCGACTACACGCCGCAAGTCGCCGGGTACTACATCCTCCATGAAGGCCTGCTCGGCGTGGTCGACGGCACGCTGAAGGAGATGAAATATTCGACCGCCAAGGAGGAGGGAGCCAAGAAGAACGGGCTCGCCTACAGCGCGACGACGCTGGATTCCTGGGCCGGGATCACCGACAAGTATTGGCTGACCTCGCTCATCCCCGATCCGGCGGTGAAGACCACGCTCGCTTTCCGCGACACCACCACCGAGGTCGAAGGCAAGCCGTCGGCCGGCTACCAGGTCGACTACGTCACCGACGCCCCGCAGCAGGTGGCCGGCGGCGCCGAGGCGGCGGAAACCACGCACCTGTTCGCGGGCGCGAAGGTCGTGCGGCTGCTCGACACCTACGAGAGCGAGTACAAGATCCCGAATTTCGACAAGGCGGTCGACTTCGGCTGGTTCTACTTCCTGACCAAGCCGTTCTTTTTCGCGATCGATTGGCTGAACAGCATCCTCGGGAATTTCGGTCTCGCGATCATGGTGTTCACGCTGGGCATCAAGGAGCTGTTCTTCCCGCTCGCGAACAAGTCCTACCGTTCAATGAGCAAGATGAAGCTGCTCGCGCCGAAGATGCAGGCGCTGAAGGAGCGCTACAAGGATGAGCCGCAGAAGCTGCAAGGCGAGATGATGCAGCTCTACAAGACGGAGAAGGTGAACCCGGCGAGCGGATGCCTGCCGATGCTCATCCAGATCCCGGTCTTCTTCTCGCTCTACAAAGTCATTTTCGTCACCATCGAGATGCGGCATGCGCCGTTCTTCGGTTGGATCCGCGATCTCTCGGCGGTCGATCCGACCAATGTCTTCAACCTGTTCGGGCTGCTGCCGTTCGACCCGACCATGATTTCGCCGTGGCTTCATCTCGGCGCCTGGCCCTTGATCATGGGCTTCACGATGTTCTTCCAGCAGCGGCTGAACCCGCCGCCACCCGACCCGATGCAGGCCCGCCTGTTCCAGTTCATGCCGCTCATCTTCACGTTCATGCTGGCGCGCTTCCCGGCCGGGCTGGTGATCTATTGGAGCTGGAACAACACCCTGACGATCCTGCAGCAATGGTTGATCATGCGGCAGACCACGCTCAGCCGGGCGCGGGTCGTACGCAGCACCTGAGCGGCGCCGTCGAAAGCGATCCGGCGGTCGCAGCGACCGCCGCGATCGAGGCCGGCCGCCTGCTGTTCGCGTCGCCCTGCCGCTTCTTCCATGCGGCACAGCGGCTCGACCAGCTGCCGCCGCCGGACAGTCCGGAGGTGGCATTCGCAGGCCGCTCGAATGTCGGCAAATCCTCGCTCGTCAATGCGCTGAGCGGGCAGCGGTCGCTCGCACGCGCGTCGAACCAACCCGGACGTACCCGGCAGCTCAACTTCTTCGATCTGGGCGGCCGCCTCACCCTCGTCGACATGCCGGGATACGGTTACGCGGAGGCGGCGAAGTCGGTGAAGAGCGACTGGCAGGGTTTGATGTTCGACTTCCTGCGGGGCCGGCCGACGCTGCGGCGCGTGATGCTGCTGCTCGACGCGCGGATCGAGGTGAAGCCGGCCGACATCGCGGTGATGGAGCTGCTCGATCGTGCCGCCGTGACCTATCAGCTCGTGCTGACGAAAGCGGACGGGGCGAAATCCGCCGCGCTGGCCGCGAAGCAGGCCGAGATCGCCGCCCTCGCCCGGTCGCATCCGGCGGCGCATCCGGCCGTGTTGACCACCAGCAGCGAGAGCGGCGTGGGTATCCCCGAGACGCGGGCCGCGATCGCGGAGTTTGCGGCCCCGCTCGCTTGACCGGCGCACACACGGGCCGCACAAACTTCGCCGGACCAGAGGAATGCCGGCCGTGGACAAATTCGACGACTTGGAAGGGCCGCCGCGGGAGAGTGCCGAGGAGCAAGCGCGCATACTGGCCTATGCGTTGCCGTTCCTTCGCCGGTACGCGGGCGAAACTATCGTGGTCAAATACGGCGGCCATGCGATGGGCGAGGAGAAACTCGCCGAGCAGTTCGGCCTCGACATCGCGCTGCTGAAGCAGATCGGCGTCAATCCGGTCGTCGTGCATGGCGGCGGACCGCAGATCAACGCGATGCTGAGGCGGCTCGCGATCCAGTCGACGTTTATCGACGGCTTGCGCGTGACCGACGAGGCGATGGTCGAGGTCGTCGAGATGGTCCTCGCCGGCAGCGTGAACAAGCACGTTGCCGGTCTGATCAATCGCGCCGGCGCGCTCGCGGTCGGGATCTGCGGCAAGGACGGCGGGCTAATCCACGCGCGCAAGCTGCGGCGCACGAAGCAGGATCCGCATAGCCATATCGAGCAAGTTCTGGACCTCGGCTTCGTCGGCGAACCCGAACGCATCGACGTCCGTGTGATCCATGCGCTCACCGGCGCGGGGCTGATTCCGGTGATCGCGCCGGTCGGCGTCGGAGAGAAAGGCGAGACCTACAACATCAACGCCGATACCGCTGCGGGCGCGATCGCCGGCGCGCTGCGGGCGGCACGGCTGCTGATGCTGACCGACGTGCCTGGCGTACTCGATTCGAACAAGCAGCTGATTCACGAGCTGACGGTCGAGCAGGTGGAACAGCACCTCGAAAGCGGCGCAATCACCGGCGGCATGATTCCGAAGGTCGAATGCTGCGTCGAGGCGATCCGCAGCGGCGTCAAGGCCGCCGTGATCCTGGACGGGCGGCATCCGCACGCATGCCTTCTGGAGCTGTTCACCGAGGGCTTCGGCACTCTGATCAAGCACTGAGCGGCGCCGCCCCTAACGCGCTCACGGGGCCGGCCGGCGGGATCCCGATCCGTACTATCCCCTGAGCGGAATATTCCAAATTCGCAGCACCTTCAACGCCAGACGCAGGCCGCGGTCTGAGAAAGGAACACGATCTGCCAGCGCATCTCGTCGGCCTCGAGCGGAAATCCGCCGCGCGCGTTGGGGCGCAGCAGCGCCGCGGGCGAGAGATGTGCCACGAGACTCTGCAGCGCGACCGCGAGCCGCATCGAGAACCCCGCCTTCCAGACCAAACTAACGACGCCCTTCCCGCTCTGCAGCTTCGCGGCATGCCGGGCAACCCCGATCGGGACGTCTGCGGCCACCGCGAGCATGGCAAGCGCGCGCCGATCGTCGCCGTGCGCCGCCGCGGCCAGCAACGCGTGCTCGACGAGGTCGCCGCGCGCCGCGAGGGCCCGGGCTTCGTCCAGCAGCGCGCTTTCGTCGCCGTGTCCGCGCGCGGCCGACCCCGTCTGGTAATGCAGCCGCGCATCGAGCCGCGTGCGAAGATCGGCGAGAACGTCAGGGGCGAGATCCGTCCGATCCGCAAGCACCCGGAGCAGATCGTCCCTGACGAACCCGGCGAGATGGCGGGCCGCCCGCCCGCTGAGGACAGGCCTGCGGACCAGCGGTCCGTGCCAGGAGGTTTGGCATGTGGCGCGCGCCGCGATCCGGTCGAGTGTCGCTTCCCGGATCGCCGCGGAACCGTTCTCGAGCAGCGCGCGGATCGTCTCCGCATCGAAACCGGCCGCGATGACGTCGCAGACGCCCGATGGAAGACCGGGGCGCGAGGCGATCGCGGCGGCCTGATCGGGTTGAGCGGTGGCGAGCAACCCGATGAGATCTTCCTCGGTCAGCAGCGGCGACAGTCTGATGACCGGTCCGCTGACGGCGACGACGTCGTCGCTCGCGAGCCGCAGGATCACGTCGTGGGGTGCCTGCGGCATCTCCTTGAGGATGTCGGCGATGACCGCGCGGATGCGCGTCGCCTCGTCGCAGACGAGCTGCCCCAACATCGTCATCACGCGCGCACAGGCACGGTCGTGGGTCTGCTCCGACACGCGCGGCATCATCGCTGCGAGCTTGCGCCCGATGAGCACGCGAATCCGCTCGTCCGGATCGGCCGCCAAAGTCTCGTCGGCCGCTTGCGGCGCGGCCGGGTTCATCGCGACCGCCGCGCGGATCTCGACATCCTGGTCCTGTGCAAGCGTCGTCAACACGTCAGGCGTCGTGCTCGTGTCACTCGCCAGACGACAACGTTCGCGGAGTTTCGGATCGACGATCTTGTCCATGAGACCGAATGCGGTGTCCTCGACGACTGGCGTAGCTGCGAGCGTCACTCGGAATGCGCGACCCGCCAGTTGTCGCGCCCGGTTCGCTTCACCTCGTACATGACCCGATCGGCGCGCGTCATCACGCTGTCGATGTCCTCGCCATGTCCGGGCCAGCGCGTCGCGATGCCGATCGAGGCCGTCACGCCCGGCCCGGCGGCGGTGGCGAGATGTGCAAGCGCCCTCGGCACAGCGGTGCGCAGATCGTTCGCGCGCTCCGCCGCCGCGAACTCGTCGGCGCCGTCTAGCCACATTGCGAACTCGTCGCCCCCGAGCCGCGCGACCACGTCGCTCGGCCGAACAGTCGCGCGCAACAAATCCGCGACGATCCGCAGCCCCTCGTCTCCGGCCTCATGACCGCCGCCGTCGTTGAGCGACTTGAAGTGATCGAGATCCAGGAACAGGAGCGTGCCCGGAAGCACGTCTCGCTCGAGCCGTCCGACGCGGCGTTCCACCTCGTCGAAGAACGCGCGGCGATTCAGCAGGCCGGTCAGCGGGTCGGTGCGTGCCTGGCGCGCCATCTCGCTTTGGATGCTGACATGCTCGAGGATGACCCGGATGATGTTGCTCGCCGACGCGGCGACCGCGACGTCCTCCCGATCCCACCGCCGGGCGCCGGGCGCGCGCCAGATCACCAGACCCGCTTCCTGGCCGAACCGCGTTTGGCTCGGTGCCACGATCGTGGTACGCCCGTCCGGCAGGACGAATTCATGCGGCGCGTCGGGCATCGTCGCAACCAGCGCCAGGGCGCGGTCGTCGTCGAACATGGTGAGGCCAGCGCCGACCGTGTGCATGACGACAGACGGTCCGCAGTCGCCGAGCATGTCGACGATCGCGCAGCCTTCCGCACCCATCCCTTGCATCAGCGCCTCGAGCGCCGCCGTCATCATGCGCGGCGCCAGCACCTCCTGCTGCATGCGCGTCACGACGAAGTCGACCAGCTCGCGCCGGTGCAGGGCCGCCGCCACGGTCGCTTCGGCATGCTCCTGATCCGTGACGTCCTGGGCGATGCCTCGCGCACCGATGATCGTGCCGTGAGCGTCCAGCAACGGCATCGCCGCAAATTGCAAGCAGGCACTGTTGCCGTCCGCCTTGCGCAGCCAGCTCCGCCGGCGGCGGACCGCTTCCGTGGGACGGAACGGGTTGAACAGGACAGCGCTCTCGGCAAGGAGCAGATCGTCGGCAATGTTTCCGAGCAAATCGGCCGTTGGCCAGCCGAGCGCGGGATCGGGTGCGGCGAAGGTCAGGCGGCCCGCCGCGTCCGTCTCGAACGCGAAATCTGCCGACATCACCGCCAGATCGCGCCAGCGCTGACGGCTGTCGAGAAGCGCAGAGGTCAGGCATTCGGCCGCGGCGGTTCGGGCGCCCTCGTCCGCGGGGGACGTTCGTGCGCTCCCCGGCGAGCCTATATCGATCGGAAGTTGCATCACAGTCCATGCCAGTGCCGTCGCGGCATCGTGAGGGCGACGCGTAAAGATCGGGTTATCGCGCCAGCGTTCCGATCAGTGCGTGCGTTGACACGCCTCCAAGGCGCCGCGCATTTTCCGCCGACCGCGAGCCGGGGGCGCGGGCCAGCATGTCGCAGCACGCGCTTCACACGGAAATTGATGCACTATGGGAGCGGCGCAACCAGATCTCGCCGGCGACCGCGGGAGAGCCGCGGCGTGTCGTCGAATCAGTGCTCGACGCGCTGGACACCGGCGCGCTGCGCGTCGCGGAGCCGTCGGACCGCGGCTGGAAGGTGAACGACTGGGCGAAGAAGGCGGTGCTGCTCTCGTTCCGCCTGAATAACAGCGTCACGATGCCCGGCCCCGGCGGCGCGCCGGTCTGGGACAAGGTGCCGATGAAATTCGAGGATTGGGGCGAGAACCGTTTCAAATCGGCTGGATTCCGTGCGGTTCCGGGCGCGGTCGTCCGCCGCTCCGCCTATATCGCGCCGGGCGTCGTCCTGATGCCGAGCTTCGTCAATGTCGGCGCCTATGTCGGCGCCAACACGATGGTCGACACCTGGGCGACGGTCGGCAGCTGCGCGCAGATCGGCCAGAACTGCCACCTCAGCGGCGGCGTCGGCATCGGCGGCGTGCTCGAGCCTTTGCAGGCCGCGCCGGTGATCATCGAGGACGACTGCTTCATCGGCGCCCGCTCGGAAGTGGTCGAGGGGGTGATCGTCGAGCGCGGGTCCGTGCTGTCCATGGGCGTCTTCATCAGCGGCTCGACCAAGATCGTCGACCGCGCAACCGGCGAGGTGTTCGTCGGCCGCGTTCCCGCGTACGCCGTCGTCGTGCCCGGCTCGATGCCCGGCAAGAATCTGCCGGACGGCTCGCCCGGGCCGTCGCTCGCCTGCGCGGTGATCGTCAAGCGCGTCGACGAGCGCACCCGCGCCAAGACCTCCATCACCGACCTGCTGCGCGATTGAGCGATCCGCTTCCGCTCGCCCAGGCGCTGATCCGCTGCCGCTCGGTCACCCCGGCCGACGCCGGGGCCCAGGATGTGCTCGCTGCTGCGTTGGAGCCGCTCGGCTTTCGCGTGGCGCGGCTGCGCTTCGGGGAGATCGAGAACCTGTTCGCGCGCAGCGGCGATGACGGCCCGCATCTCTGTTTCGCCGGCCACACCGATGTCGTCCCCGCGGGCGAAGGATGGCGCTCCGGCGCCTTCGCGGGCGACGTGCAGGACGGAATGCTGTACGGCCGCGGCGCGTGCGACATGAAAGGCGCGATCGCCGCCTTCGTCGCGGCCTGCGCGGACCGGATCGCCGATGGCCGCCGGGCCGGCTCGATGAGCCTCCTGATCACCGGCGACGAGGAAGGGCCGGCGGTCGACGGCACGACCAAGGTGCTCGACTGGATGGCGGCGCATGGCGAGGTGCCGGATTTCTGCGTCGTCGGCGAGCCGACCAACCCCGAGCGTCTTGGCGACGTGATCAAGATCGGCCGGCGCGGCAGCCTCAACGCCCGCATCACGATGCACGGAACGCAGGGCCACGTCGCCTATCCCCAGCGCGCCGACAACCCGGTACATCGGCTGCTCCGCGCGCTCGCAGCCCTCACCGCCGCGCCGCTGGACGCGGGCAGCGACTGGTTCGAGCCGTCCGGTTTGCAGGTCACGAGCATCGACGTCGGCAACGCCGCGACCAACGTGATCCCTGCGGCGGCCGGCGCCGCCCTCAACATCCGCTTCAACGACCGCCACACCGGCGCCGCCCTGCGCGACTGGCTGCGCGCGACCCTGGCGGAGCACGGAGAGCGCTTCGATCTCGACGTCACGATCAGTGGCGAGAGCTTCCTCACCGCGCCCGGCTCGCAAGTGGAAAAACTCCGCCGCGCCATCGTCGCCGAGACCGGCGTCGAGCCCCGCCTCGACACCGGCGGCGGCACGTCCGATGCCCGCTTCATCGCCCGGCTCTGCCCGGTGGCCGAGTTCGGCCTCGTCGGCCAGACGATGCATCAGGTGGACGAGCGCGTCCCGGTCGCGGAGCTGCGCGCGCTCGCCCGGACCTATCGCCGCATCCTCGACGCCTTCCTGGATTGACCGGCGTGGCGGGAGCGCGGGACGGCAGGAGCGTGCTGCGCGGGCTCACCCGCCTCGCGCTGCTGCGCGCCGACGGAATCGCCGAGTTCGGCGGAACCACGCAAGCCTTCCTCAACAGCCTCGCACCGCTGAGCGCGTTCGCGCTGGTGGCCGGGTTTCTCGGGGTCGCGGGCGGAGAGGCGCAGGACGCGCTGACCGAACTCCTCATTACGGCGGTCGCCCTGCTCACGCCGCCGGTCCTCTCGCACGCGCTCGCGCTGCGCTGGGGTCGCACCGGGGCCTGGACGCGCTATGCGACCGCGTTCAACTGGTGTCACTGGCTCGTGCTGTTCGCCTTCGCCGTCTTTGTCCTGATCGGCACCGGAATGCTCGTCGGTGCTGGCGTTCCGGCGCAGGCGGCGCTGATCGTCGCCGAACTCGCTTGGGTGGCGTATGGACTGAGCCTGCATTGGCTGTTGGCCCGGCGCGGTCTCGGGATCGGACGGTGGCGGACAGCCGTGCTGTTGGTCCTCGTCGAGTTCGGCACCGGTCTTCTCGTCGTCGTCCCGTTGCTCGCGCGCCGGGCCTTCAGTTAGCGCGCCTTGAGTTAGGGAGTGCGTGTGAACGGACTGGCCGCCGATCTCGGATCCTCGCTGAACGCGGCGCTGCTGCTCGCGGTCGGCCGGCGCGAGGGGCTGTGGCTGTTCGCCGCTGGCGGGCAGGACGCCGCGCGC
The DNA here is from genome assembly GCA_036265085.1 of Acetobacteraceae bacterium. Classification (GTDB taxonomy): domain Bacteria; phylum Pseudomonadota; class Alphaproteobacteria; order Acetobacterales; family Acetobacteraceae; genus DATAPS01. The sequence goes on from DATAPS010000083.1 coordinate 14,136, forward strand.
ATGGCGGCGCGGAGCTTCTTCGCGGCCGTGCTGAGCCTGCCGGCCTTCATCTGCCTGCATCTCATCGACTGGATGACATCCGGCTTGCCACCCCACCCGGCGCAGGACTTCACGCTCGATCTGGCCGGCTACGTTCTCTACTGGGCCGGCTACGCGGTGTTCTCGCACGCGCTGGCGCGCGCGATCGGCCGGGCGGCGCACTGGCCGCGCTACATCACGGCATGGAACTGGTGCAACGCGGTCCAATACATGATGGTGACCGCCGCCGCCCTGCCGCTGCTCATTGGCCTGCCGGGCTTGATCGCACAGGCGGTGGGGCTGGTCGCGGTCGGATGGGCGTTCTGGCTGGAATGGTTCGCGACGCGGCTGGCGCTCGACATCGGACCAGTGTCGGCAGCTGTCGTCACCGCAATCGACGTATTCGCCGGCATGTTCCTGTTCGGCCTGCTCGCGAGCCTCAGCTGAACGGATCCGGCGCGTAGCGCACCGCGGTCAGGCAGAGCCCCTCCGGCGGCGCGGTCGGCCCTGCGGCTCGGCGGTCGCATGCGGCCAGCGCTTCGGCGACACGCTCCACCGGCCAGCTCCCGTCGCCGACAAGGCGCAGCGTGCCGGCCATGTTGCGCACCTGATGGTGGAGGAAGCTGCGCGCCTCCGCGACGATCTCCACCACCTCGCCCTCGCGCCGCACGTCGAGCCGGTCGAGCGTGCGCAGCGGGCTTTTCGCCTGGCATGAGGAGGCGCGGAAGGAGGTGAAATCATGCCGGCCCAGCAACGCCCGCGCGGCCTCCGCCATCGCCGCATGATCGAGCGGCCGTTGCACATGCCAGACCCGGCCGAAGCCCAGTGCGGGACGCGGGCGACGGTTGAGGATGCGGTAGGCGTAGCACCGGCGGAGAGCGGAAAACCGCGCGTTCCACGCCGCGTCGACCACCGACGCGCGAAGCACCACGACCGCATGCGGTTTCATGTGGAAATTGAGCGCATCGCGCACGGTGGCGGGCGCAATCTCCGCAGGAAGCTCGACATGGGCGACCTGCCCCGAGGCGTGCACCCCCGCATCGGTCCGCCCGGCGACCGTGGAGGCGACCGGCACCCCGCCCGCGAGCCGCGACGCGGCGCCTTCCAACACCGATTGGACGGAGATCCCCTTCTCCTGCTTCTGCCAGCCGACGAACCCCGTGCCGTCGTATTCGATCAACAGGGCATAGCGGGGCATCAGTCCAGGCGCGTGCCGGGGGGCACCGGGTGGCCGCGCAGGAACGCCGCGGCGTCCATCGCCGCCCGGCCGGGTGCCTGCACCCGGGTCAGCCGGAGCGCACCCCTGTCCGCCGCGATGTGCAGGCTCCCATCGAGCGCCACGCCTGGCTCGCCATGGCCCTCGGCCGTCTCCGCGGCCAGCACCTTCAAGGTCTCCCCTTCCAGAGAGCAGAACGTGCCCGGCCAGGGGTTGAGCGCCCTCACCCGCCGCGCCAGCGCTTCAGCCGGCTGCGTCCAGTCGAGGCGCCCGTCGTCTCGGGTGAGCTTGGGAGCGTAGGTCGCACCTTCCGCCGGCTGCGGCACCGGCGCGGGCGGGTCGGCGAGCGTGCGGACGATCAGGTCGGCGCCCAGCGGCGCGAGCGCATCGTGAAGCTCGGCCGCCGTCATCGTGTCGGTGATCGGGACCGCCGCGCGCGCCAGCATCGGACCGGTATCGAGGCCTGCATCCATCTGCATGATCGTAACCCCGGATTCATGGTCGCCTGCCAGGATCGCGGCTTGGATCGGCGCGGCGCCGCGCCATCGCGGCAAGAGGCTCGCATGGATGTTGAGGCAACCGCGGCGCGGCGCCGCCAGCATCGGCTCGGGAAGGATCAGCCCGTAAGCGGCCACGACAGCGGCGTCGAGAGCCAGTCTGGCGAACGCCTTTTGCGCGTCTTCATTCCGTCGCAGCCGCAGCGGCGTGCGGACGGGGATGCCGAGCGTCTCGGCGGCAGCCTGCACCGGCGAGGGGCGGACGGTATGGCGACGGCCCGCGGGGCGGGGCGGCTGGGTGTAGACGCAGACGATCTCGTGCCCGGCGGCATGGAGCGCGCGCAGCGCGGGCACGGCGAAATCCGGAGTTCCCATGAAGCCGAGCCGCACGGCTACTTTGCCTTCTGCCGCTGCTCCTTGGCGAGGCGACGCATGATCATGTTGCGCTTCAGCGGCGAGAGGTGGTCAACGAACAGCACGCCATCGAGATGATCGAGCTCGTGCTGCAGGCAGGCGGCGAGCAGGCCGTCCGCCTCGACCTCGTGACGCACGCCGGCCTCGTCCTGGAACCGGACGCGCGCACGGGAGGGCCGGGTGACATCCGCGTATTGGCCGGGCAGCGAGAGGCAGCCTTCCTCGCGCGTCGTCACCTCCTCGCTGACGGCGAGGAGCTCCGGATTGATCAGCACCATCGGCTCGCGCTTGTCGTCGCGCTGGAGATCGACGACCACGAGCCGAAGCGGCACGCCGACCTGCGGCGCCGCCAGCCCGATCCCGGGTGCGCGATACATCGAGTCAAACATGCGCGGCACGAGCGCGCTCACCTCGGCCGCGTCGTCCGGGCGCACCGGACGCGCGCGCGCCTTCAATGCGGGATGCGGCGCGATCAGGATCGGGAGCGGTTCGACAGGGCTTGTCGCACCCTCGGTCTCGATCGACGGCGCAACGAGCGTCTGTGGATCCATACGTGGGATGTAGATGGGCGGCCGCGGCGCATCAACGGTTCAGCCGCGGCCGCGCCCTTGCGGCGAACGGTCGGATTGCCAAGATAAGGGTGGCCGGCGTCGCCTGTACGGGGCGCCGGCCGCTTCGCTCAAGTGAGGAGGCCAAGACGTGACGACGCGTGTTTTTACGTCCCCGTTGTTTCTCGGATTCGATCACCTCGAACAGATCCTCGAGCGCGCTTCGAAGTCCTCGTCGGACGGGTATCCCCGTACAACATCGAGCAGACCAGTCCA
>DATAPS010000084.1:0-4915 GCA_036265085.1 Acetobacteraceae bacterium
TCAGCCCGACGCTGCCGGGCATGGGCGCTCCAGTCGGCCGTCAGTATGTAACGCTGGACATGTAACGCTGAGCTACGAGCTTCGACCCTTATGCTCCTCTAATCTGTTGAAATGACTGGAAAATAGGAAACTGGCGTCCCCGGCGGGATTCGAACCCACGGCCACAGGATTAGGAATCCTGTGCTCTATCCTGCTGAGCTACAGGGACGGTGCCGTCTCTATAGCCGCGCCCTGACGTGCCGTCAGCCGTGATTTCGCCGCCCGGCTTTCCCGCCCCAGACGAACCGGGCATGTTCGGGCGGGGAACAACGAGGGGAGCGCGCGTGCCCAAGGTCATCATCAGTTGCGCCATCACCGGCGCGATCGCCACTCCGAGCATGTCGGACGCGCTGCCGATCACGCCCGAGCAGATCGCCCGTTCCTCGATCGAGGCGGCCGAGGCGGGCGCGGCGATCATCCACCTGCATGCCCGGGACCCGAATACCGGCGAACCCACGCCCGACCCCGCGATGTTCATGCGCTTCCTGCCGATCATCAAGCAGAGCACCGACGCAGTGCTCAACATCACGACGGGTGGCGGCCTGAAAATGACCGTGGAGGAGCGGCTCGCGGCACCAATGGCGGCCAAGCCCGAGATGTGCAGCCTCAACATGGGCAGCATGAACTTCAACATCAGCGCCGCCGGTGAGAAGCGCACCGAATGGAAATACGCGTGGGAGCGCGAATATCTCGCCCGCACTGTCGACCACATCTTCCGCAACACCTTCGGCGATGTCGCGCGCATCGTCGAGATCATGGGGAAGGGTCACGGCGCCCGTTTCGAGTTCGAGTGCTACGACGTGGGCCACCTCTACAATCTCGCGCATTGCCTGGATAAGAAGATCGTCGAGCCGCCGCTGTTCGTGCAGACGATCTTCGGCATCCTCGGTGGCATCGGCGCAGAGCCCAGCAACCTGATGTTCATGCGCGAGACCGCCGACCGGTTGTTCGGCAAAGATTACAGCTGGTCCGTACTCGCCGCCGGCCGCCACCAGATGGGCTTCTGCACGATGGCCGGCATCCTCGGCGGCAACGTCCGCGTCGGGCTGGAGGACAGCCTCTACATCGGCAGGGGCAAGCTCGCGAAATCGAATGCGGAACAGGTGACGAAGATCCGCCGCATCCTCGAGGATCTCAGCCTCGAAATCGCGACGCCCGCCGAGGCGCGGCAGATGCTGAAGCTGAAGGGCGGCGACCGAGTCGGCTTTTAGCGGTCGATCAGGGTCGAACCCGGCGGAGGGCGAGTCTTGACCCGCCATCTCGCCACCGATCCGGATCTTTGTCGTTCGGTATAGGAAACGACCGGAACGCTTGGATGCGAGATGCCAACCCGCCGGACTTGACGGACCCGCTCCCGGACGGGACCGTGCGGTCATGGATCACATCGCCACCCCGACCGCCGCCTCCCACCCCGCAGCCGGCGTTCACACCCGGCTCGTCACCATCGACACGCACATCGACATCCCCTGGCCCGACGGCCCGAGCTTCTTCGCCGAGGGGAAGCGGCGCGTCGATCTGCCGAAGATGCGGCGCGGCAGCCTCGGGGCGGGGTGTTTCGCGGCCTACGTCCCGCAGGGACCGCGCACCGAGGAAAGCCACGAAGCGGCCTACCAGCGCGCAATCGGCATGCTCAACGCGATCCACGCGATGGGCCACGCCGGCGCCATCGTCTGCACCAGCGCCGACGAGATCGAGCGTGCCCGCACGGACGGCGTCACCGCCGTCATCCCCTGCGTCGAGAATGGCCACGCCCTCGGCGGCGACGTCGGGCGCCTCAAGCATTTCCGCGCGCTCGGCGCCCGCTATCTCACGCTCACCCACAACGGCCACAACGCGCTCGGCGACAGCTCGAATCCGCGCGCCGACCTGGGCGACGGCGCCACGGAGCACGGTGGCCTCAGCCCCCTCGGCCGCGAAGCGGTGGCGGAACTCAACCGCCTTGGCATGCTCGTCGATATCGCGCATGTCTCGAAGTCGACGATGCTGCAGGCGGCCGAGCTCTCGCGCACCCCGGTCCTGTCCACGCATTCCTGCGTGCGCACGCTCTGCGACAACCCGCGCAATCTCGATGACGATCAACTCGATGCCCTGCGCGCGTGCGGCGGCGTCATCCACATCACCGCGGTCCCGCACTTCCTGCGCGCCAACAAGAAGCCCGAGGACGTCACCGTCGCCGACTACGTCGATCACGTCGAATATGCAGTGCAGCGGATCGGCATCGACCATGTCGGCATCTCGTCCGATTTCGACGGCGGCGGCGGGTTCACCGGCTGGCGCGATGCCGGGGAGAGCGCGAACATCACCGCCGAACTACAGCGGCGCGGCTATGACGACGGAGCGATCGCGCTGCTCTGGGGCGGCAACTTTCTGCGCCTGTTGCGCATTGCGGAGGAGTACGCCGCATGAGGGACGTCGATGCGCAAGCTGAAGCTGCCGGACGGCGAAGAGGTCGCGGCGCTGGGGCAGGGCACCTGGCGATTCGGTGAGGGCCAGCGCTCGCCCGCAGAGGAGGTGGCGGCGCTCGGGGTCGGCATCTCGCTCGGGATGACGCTGATCGATACGGCCGAGATGTACGGCGACGGCAAGTCGGAGAAGGTGGTCGGCGACGCGATCGCCGATGTCCGCGGCACGGTGTTCGTCGTGTCAAAAGTCTATCCCCACAACGCCTCGAGAAAGGGCGTCGTGACCGCCTGCGAACGCAGCCTCTCGCGCCTGCGGGTCGAGGCCATCGATCTCTATCTGCTGCACTGGCGCGGAAGCGTTCCTTTACGGGAGACCGTTGCCGGTTTCGAGGCGCTGCGCCGCGACGGCAAGATCCGTCACTGGGGCGTGTCGAACTTCGATGTGGACGACCTCGACGAGCTCTACGATCTCGAGGGTGGCGCCAACTGCGCGGCCGACCAAGTCCTCTACAACGTCGAGGCCCGCGGCATCGAATACGACCTGCTGCCCTGGTGCGAGCGGCGCCGGCTTCCGGTCATGGCGTATTCGCCGGTTGGTCAGGCGGGCCGGCTGCTGCGCTCCAGGGCGCTGGCGACGGTCGCGCGGCGGCACGGCGCGACGCCCGCGCAGATCGCGATCGCTTGGACGCTACGCCGGCCGGACGTGATCTCGATTCCGAAAGCGGGCGAGCCCGCGCACGTGCGGGAGAACGCGGCGGCCGCCGCAATTGCGCTCACCGACGAGGATCTCGCGGAGATCGACGCCGCTCACCCACCGCCGAAGCGGAAGCAATCGCTCGCGATGCTCTGACGCTTGCGCGGATGCTAAGCTGTCGGAGAGCATCTCCGTCTTTACGCGTTCGCCTCGACCAGCGCCCGCAACCCATCCAGCAACTGCGCCGGGGTCGGCGGGCAGCCGCGGATCACCAGGTCCACAGGGATCGTCGCGTCAACCCCGCCCGCGATCGCGTAGCTCCCCTTGAACACCCCGCCGTCGATCGCGCAATCGCCGACGGCCACCACCCATTTCGGGTCCGGCGTCACCGCCCAGGTCCGCAGCAGCGCTTCATTCATGTTCCGGGTCACCGGCCCCGTTACCATCAGCACGTCCGCATGCCGCGGGCTTGCCACGAACCGCAATCCGAACCGTTCGAGATCATATACGATGCTGTTCAGCATCTGGATTTCCAGCTCGCAGCCGTTGCAGCTGCCGGCATCCACCTGCCGGATCGACAAGCTCCGCCCGAGCCGCGCCCGGCTCGCGGCTTCCAACCGGTCTGCGAGCGCGTGCGTGGTCGCCGCATCCACAGGCTTCGGCCGCTCGGTCACCGGGCCGTCGCGCAGGTTGGAAATGAACCGTCCCCAGACCATCAGAGATCCACGCCCGAATAGGAGCAGTTGAACGACTTGTTGATGAGCGGGAAATCGGCGACGATGTTGTCGCGGATCGCGGCCTCCAGCAGCGGCCATTGCAGCCAGCTCGGATCGCGCATGAACATGCTGCCGATCTGCCCCCCGTCCAACCGCAGCCAGTGCCAGATGTCGCCGCGGAACCCCTCCGCCCAGCCGATCCCCTCGCCGCTTGCCATCGGCAGCGGCACCGAGACCGCGCCGTCCGGCAATGCGCCGAGCAACGTCCGCAGCAGTTTCACGCTTTCCCAAATTTCGGAGAGCCGGATACGGACGCGCGCATCGACGTCGCCTTCCCGCAGCACCGGCACGGCGAGGTCCAACGCGTCGTACGGCGGATAACCCGGCCATTTCCGCAGGTCGAAATCCCGCCCCGCCGCACGCCCGATCACCCCGCCTGCGGCAAAGCGTGCGACCAGTTCCGGTGCCGTGATCCCGGTGCCGACCATGCGGTCGACCAGGCTCGCGTAATCCTCATAGACCCGGGTGAGCTGGTGCAGCTCGCCGGACAGCGCCTCGACCGCGGCGAGAATTGCCTCCACGCCGCCCGGCGCGATGTCGGCGGCCACGCCGCCGGGGATGACCGCATCCATCATCAGCCGATGCTCGAACGCGACGAACGCCGCGCGCAGGAATGCCTCGCGATGCACGCCCGCGCGCGCGAGCAGGAACGCGAAGGAGGCGTCGTTCGCGATCGCGCCGAAATCGCCGATGTGGTTGGCGATCCGCTCGATCTCCGCCATCACGGCGCGCAGCGCATGGGCACGGGGCGGCGCATCCGTTCCCGTCGCGGCCTCGGCGGCGCGCGCGAAGGCGATGGCGTGCGCCACCGCGGAATCGCCCGAGAGCCGGCAGGCGAAGCGCGCCGCCGCCCGCGGCGACTTGCCGCGCATCAGCCCGAGCGTCCCCTTGTGCAGGTAGCCGAGCCGCACCTCCAGCCGCACGACGGTTTCGCCCGAGGCGTGAAAGCGGAAATGCCCGGGCTCGATGATGCCGGCATGCACGGGCCCGACCGGGATCTGGTG
>DATAPS010000085.1:0-16364 GCA_036265085.1 Acetobacteraceae bacterium
CTGACCGACGCGGAAGCGGTCGCGCTGCTCCGCGCGGAGCGCATCGACGTCGCGGCCGACCTGATGGGCCACACCGGCGACAGCCGCACCCCGATCCTCGCGCAGCGGATCGCGCCGGTTCAGGTCGCCTATCTCGGCTATCCCGGCACCACCGCCGTCGCCGCGATCGATTGGGTGATCGCGGATGCCGTCGTCGCGCCCCCTGGCAGTGAGGCCTTCTACAGCGAGCGCATCATCCGTCTCCCGGGCTGCTTCCAAGCCAACGACGAAGAGCGACGCGCCGATCCCACGCCGACCCGCGCCGAAGCCGGCCTGCCCGAGAGCGGCTTCGTGTTCGGGATGTTCTCGAATACCTACAAGATCCTGCCTGATCTGTTCGCGATCTGGATGCGCCTCCTCGCCGCCACCCCCGGGAGCGTCCTTTGGATCCTGGCGAGTCACCCGGATGCTCGCGAAAATCTGCGCGTCGCCGCTACCGGCCACGGCGTCGATCCCGACCGAATCGTTTTCGCCGGCCGCGTCGCCTATCGCGCGCATCTCGCACGGCTGGCCCTCGCGGACCTCGCGCTCGATACGTTTCCGTTCAACGGCGGAACGACGACGAGCGATGCCCTGTGGGCAGGGGTGCCGATGGTGACGTGCACGGGGGAGGCGTTCGCATCGCGAATGGGCGCAAGCCTGCTGGCCGCGCTCGGCGTGCCCGATCTGGCCGTTTCCAACCTGGAAGCCTACGAGACGACGGCGCTCCGGATGGCCCACGATCCGGCGTTCCGTGGATCGAAGTGCGCGGTTCTGCGCGAGGCGCGGCGTCGCTCATCACTGTTCGACACCGAAGCCTTCACCAGGAGGCTGGAGCGCGCCTACGAGACCTTGGCGAACCCCGCGGTCGAGGCGTAGCCCTTCGCGATCGCCGCCAGCTCGTCGCGGCTGATCACGTCCTCCAGCCGTGCGAACCCGTCCGGCGCCAGAGCCGAGACCACGTCGACCACGCGCTCCGGCCCGCCGCTGCGGTTGAGGCGCACGACCTCCGCGGTTTTCGGCAGCCGCTCCGCTTCGTACGCTTTCAGCGCCTCCAGCGGCGACGTCGTGTCCAAAAGGGAGGCGAGCAGGCGTGCGTCGAGGATGGCCTGAGAGGCACCGTTGGAGCCGACCGGATACATCGGGTGCGCCGCATCCCCGAGCAGCGTCACGCGGCCCTGCGTCCACCAGGGCAGCGGGTCGCGGTCGCACATCGGATACTCGTAGAATTCCGGCGTCGCGCGGACCAGCGCCTCGGCGTCGAGGAACGGGATGCTGAAACGGCGCACCGTCGGCAGGATGTCGTCGAGATGGCCGACGCGACTCCAATCCTCGCGCCGCGGCGGCGGAACGGAGCCGTCGCCGGTGCGGATGCAGACCACCCAGTTCATCAGCCGCCGGCCGTCCGGCTCTCGGCCGATCGGGTAGAGCACCAGCTTTTCCTGCATGTCGCCGGCGATGACCATCGTGTCGCCGTCGAGGAACGGTGGCCACGGGATCGCGCCGCGCCACATCATGATGCCCTGCCAGCGGATGCCCGGGTCCTCGGGATGCAGAACCGACCGCGCGATTGAATGAATGCCGTCCGCCGCGACCAGTGCGTCCGCGCGGATGCTGGACGCGATCCTTCCGGCGCGGTTGCGGAAGCGTGCGGTGACGCCCTCCCCGTCCTGCGTGAAATCGGCAAGCCGTCGCCCGGTGCGGAGCGCGCGCTTGGGCAGGCGGGCGCACACGGCGTCCCAGATGACCTTCTGGAGATTGCCGCGATGGATCGAGAATTGCGGATAGGCGTGGCCGGCATGCATCCCCCGTTTCTCGCGCCAGACTTCCTGGCCGAAACGGTTGACGTAGATCAGCTCGTGCGTGCGGATGGCGACCGCATCGAGCGCGGGCAGCAGACCGAGATCGGCGAGTTCCTTGATTGCATGCGGCAACGTGTTGATGCCGACGCCGAGCGGGCGAACCATGTCGGACTGTTCGCAGACGATGCAGGGAATGCCCCGCTCGTGCAGCGAGAGCGCGAGCGTCAGCCCGCCGATCCCCGCGCCCGCGATCAGGATGGTCATGTCACGACGTTAGCAAGCGCAGCGCGGTCCGCACCATGACCGAGTCCGGGTCGAGCATCGGGTCGAGCACGGTGAAGTGGTTCGCGCCCGGCACCCGTTCCCAGGTGCCGCCCCAGGCCTCGGCGATGCTGCGCGACTGGCGTTCGTATTCCGCGCCCTCGTCACCGCCAACGAAGGCGTGCAGCTTGCCGCGAGGTGTTGCGAGGAAGAGCGGCGAGAGGCGTTTCGCCTCCGGCTTGTCCAGGCCGAGCGCGCCGTTGATCGAGGTGGAGACCAGCGGGGCGAGATCGAACAGCCCGCTGATCGGCATGCCGGCGCGGATGCTGTGTTCCGGCAATCCGCGTGCGCGCCAGTCGGTCGCCATCAGCATCGCGGTGAGATGGCCGCCGGCGGAATGACCGGTCGCGAGCAGCTTGCGGCTGTGGCGCCGGGCGAGAAACGCGGCGGCGTCGCGCAGCTGATCGACCAGCACGGCGAGCGTCACCTGCGGGCAGAGATCGTACGATGGCAGCGCGACCGCAACGCCGTGCGCAAGCAGCCCGCGTGCGAGATGGCTGAACCAGGATTTGTCGAGCCGCTGCCAGTAGCCACCGTGGATGAACAGCGCGACCGGCGCGTCGCGGTCGGCGGAGGGCCAGAACAGGTCGAGCACCTGCCGCGGGCTCGGTCCATAGGCGAGGTCGAGCTCGGCCACGGGATGCGCCTCGCGGAAGGCCGTCGCATCGGCGCTCCAGCGCCGCATGATCGCGGGATGCTCGGGGACCTTCGCAAGATTGTCGTATTCCGCTTCGAGGTCGATCAGCACGGTTCCCTCGGTGAAGCCGCAGGGCACTGGAACCCGATCGCGCACGGGGCGAGGTTTCCCACGGGGCGAGGTTTCCCTTGTGCTCCGGCGGCGTTCATTCGAACGTCGCTCGCAAGGCTACGCGCGAGGCGGTGGGCCGGCAAGCTGGAAGGGCTCCATGAGCGGGTCACAACATGCCTTCGTTGCCGAACAGTACGGTGGCCGGGCCACGGATTACGTCACCAGCACCGTGCACAGCACCGGCGCGGACCTCGATCAGATCGAAGCCGCCGTCCGGGGGATGCGCACCGCGCGCGTGCTCGATCTCGGCTGCGGCGGCGGACACGTCAGCTATCGCGCGGCGCCGCACGTCGCCGAAGTCGTCGCCTGCGATGTCACCGAGAGCATGCTCGAGGCCGTGGCGGCGACGGCGGCGGCCCGGGGCCTCACGAACATCGGCGTTCGGCAGGTGGCGGCAGAGCACTTGCCGTTCGACGATGGCTCGTTCGACGTCGTGCTGTGCCGTTTCACGGCGCATCACTGGGCCGATCTGGAAGCCGGGCTGCGGCAGGCGTGTCGCGTGCTGAAGCGCGGCGGTCTCGCCATCTTCGTCGATTCCGTTGCGGCTGCAAATCCCGTGCTCGACACGCATCTGCAGGCGATGGAAGTGTTTCGCGACATCTCGCATGTGCGCAACTACAGCGTCGCCGAATGGGTGGGCGGTTTGTCGCGCGCCGGCTTCGCGGTCGACGGGATCTGCATGCGGGTGTTGCGCATGGAGTTTCCGACCTGGATCGCCCGGACGCAGACGCCTGCCGCGAATGCGCTGTCGATCCGCGTGCTGCAGGAAGGATCACCCAAGATAGTGCGCGAGCACTTCGCGATCGGCCCGGACGGCAGCTTCGACCTGCAGACAGCGACGCTCTCGGCGCACGCTGTGTGATGTCGCGTTCGCCGCCTCAGCCGCGTCGCGAACAGTCTGACGGATTTCGTTAGGCTACCGCCCGCGTGGAAACGCTACACTCCGGCCAACGGGGGAGCGGAAGCCGTGACGGACTACACAGATCAACCCGACATCATGGCGATCGGCGATTCCATGTATCAGGGAATCCGGTCGCTTAGCTTCATCCCCGCGATAGTCGCGAATTCGGGCCCCGCTCAAGTCGCGCGCGCGATCGGCATGCGCATGACGGTGCCCGATCTTCAGGTACCTCTGCTGTTCGACCTCGAAGCGGAGCTCCGGAAAGGTGGTCTCGTCAACCTCGTCGAGCACATCCGCACCGTCGCACTCCAGAATCTCGTGCATTGGCCGCTCGACCGCCTGTGGTCGCAACACCAGGCGTTCGACAACATCTCGATCGGCGGTGCCGAAATCGCCGACCTGCTGACTGCAACATCGGCCGCGTTCTCGGCCAAGATTCCCGGGCTGATCGCGACGTTGAACGCGCACCCGCCATCGGTCGCCGAGCTCGCCGCCACGATCGGCAATCTCTGGTACGGCATGAACAACTGTTACATGCTGAACCCGCAGCACCGCTCGCAACAGGACACCAAAGCGCCGATCGATCAAGTCGAGGATCGCCAGCCTCAGATCCTGCTAATCAATATCGGCAGCAACGAAGGCCTGTTCAAAGCGGGGTTCACCGGCGACTTCTCGGATGCGACGATGCAGAGCGTCGCCGCGATTCCCGGCAAGCTGAGGCCGCTCGCGGACCGGCTCGCGCGACTTCCGGCGCGCACCGAGAAGATCGTGTTCAACAGTCTGATCAAGCCCCGATTCATTCCGAACCTCATGCCTGGAGACGAATTCTTCAACCAGTTTCCCGGGGACGGTTACTTCCAGACCTACGGCCCGCGAATCTCGAGCACGCAGCAGACGATTTCCGGTGATCAGCTCCGGGCTTTCGATGCGCTGATCGCACGAGTGAACGGAGAGGCTGCGGACATCCTGCGCTCAGCGGTCGGCGACCGCATCGTCTTCGCGGATGTCTACGGCGCTTGCCCGCCGCTCGACGGCAAGCACTATCAGGGACGCGGCCTCGCGATTCCGAGACATAACCGGACCCTTAACAACCTACCATTGGCCCCGTCCCCGTTCGGGTCAATTGGCGGGTTGGCCGGTCTCGACAACATGCATCCCACGGTCCCCGGCTACGCCGCAATTGCGGACACAGTTCTCGACGCGCTCGGACGGCGCGACATTCGCACCGATAAGCAGGCCGCCTTCGCCGCAGACACGTTGCTCGCGGATGTCAGCCTGGCCTTTGTGATCTCCGGCGCGGAGCTCAGCCTGATCGGCATTTTCGGTGCGTTTCGGTCGTCGGCACCGGGCCTCGCGCCCGCGCCTGCAGCGATGGTGTGAGTGCCGCGCGGAACGCCTAAGGCCTGAACTCGACAGGTTCCGTGCGAACGACTTCGACCGTCAGGTGAGAGAGCGCACGGAAAGGCGCGAGCTGCGCGCGGTAGTAGCCGGCGTCGCGCGGTTGCGACGTCGCGACGGATATGATCGCGCCGAGATGGCCTGGCCCCAGCCGCCAGACATGGAGGTCGGCGAGCCGGTCGCCGCTGCTCTCGACCATGCGGCGAAGTTTATCGGTCATTTCCGGATCGGGATTCATGTCGAGCAGAATTGCGCCAGTATCGCGGACGAGACCATAGGACCAACTCGCGATTACGCACGCGCCGATAAGGCCGGCGAGCGGGTCCATCCAGATCCAGCCGAACGCCCGCGCCAGCAGCAGCCCGACGATCACCAATACCGAGACGGTCGCATCCGCCATGACATGAATGAGTGCGGCGCGCATGTTGTTGTCGCGGTGTGCGGCGCCGTGCCCGTGGGCGCCGCGTTCGGCAAAGATCGCCGTGTGGGCGGCGCCGTCCACCTGAACACGCGCCGTAAAGGCGTGCGGCTCGGGGATGTCGTCCACGCTCTCCAAGTAATCGCCGCGGGCCGCCATCGCGAAAAACTGTCGCTCGCCGCCGGGCCGCACGGTCGCGATCGTCACTTCGCCAGCTGACGGCAATGTGCCGCGTGCTGCGCGGATTCGGAAAACGGGCGGATGGTCGTGCTCGTAAATGCTCAGCGCGAGGTCGCCGCCAAGCGCAGCGATCCGATGCTCGGCGTCGTGATCGTGGTCATCACGATGATCGTCGCCGTGTCCGTGATGATGGTGGTGCCTCCCGCCGCTCAGCAGCCAGACGCTGGCGACGTTCACGGCGAGACCAATGCACGCGATCGGGATCGCCTCGCCGAAGCGGATCGGAACCGGCGCGAAGAAGCGCTGGATCGCTTCGTAAGCGATCAGCAGGGCGATGATCGCGAGCACGATGGCGCTGGTGAATCCCGCTAGGTCGCCGAGCTTGCCGGTGCCGAACGTAAAGCGCGGATCGTCGGCATATTTGCGCGCGAACCGGTAGGCGAGCGAGGCGAGCAGCAGGGCGCCCGCATGCGTGCTCATGTGCAGGCCGTCGGCGACGAGCGCGATCGAGCCGAACAGGATGCCGCCGCCGATCTCGACGAGCATCATGCAGCCGCACAGTGCAATGACCCACCAGGTTTTGCGCTCGGACTGCTCGTGATCCGAGCCGAGAAAGACATGCGGATGCTTCGCCGGGAGGGTCCGGAGCCGCGCTTGATGCATCGTCTCCCACGTCATTTCACAACCGCCTCATTTCACATAGGTCCGGATCACCGCGATCAGCTGTGCGGCGGCGTCCTGATCGAGCGCGTCGGGGTGCGCGACGGGATCCACCAGATGTGTGCGGACGTGATCCTCCAGAACCTCGGACATCAGTCCCGCCATCGCCGCCCGCGTGCTGGCGAGGAGGTGCATGACGCGCTCGCAGTCGCTCTCCACTTCGAGCGCGCGCTCGATGGCCCCGACCTGGCCACGGATGCGGCGGACGCGGGCGAGGAGTTTCTGCTTGTCGCGGATCGTGTGGGCCACGCGGAGCACATAGCATAGGGGGTCACCCTATGTCACGAGTGAGCCGCGCACGCTGCCGGCCGGGACGCCGCCAGACGCGCCGCCTTGAGCTTCGCGTAATGGCGATGGGCCTTGGCACGGTTGCCGCAGGCCGACATCGCGCACCAGCGGCGGTTTCCGCTCTTGCTGTCATCGAGAAACAGCCACCGGCATTGATCGTTTGCGCAGCAGCGGACACGCGACAGCCGGGGGCCGGTCAGCAGGTCTCCCGCGGACCAAAGGACCGGTGCTAGCAGCAACTCGAGATCGGCCGCCCCCGCAATGGCCCAGCCAACCCCGGCTGCGCCGCGGCGGAGCTCGGTCCGCTTGGGATGGCGGGCGAGGCTGCGGTTGATGAAGCGAAGGTCCGACGAGCCGATCGCGCTTCCCTCCGCGGTCGCGGCAAACGACCGATACAGCGCCTCTCGCAATGCAATAGCATTCCTGAAAACCGCCGCCCCCGCACCTGGATCGGTGGCCCAGGATGCCGCGAACCGGCGCTGCGTCTGCGCGTCGAACCCGGCATTGGCTGCGCCCCACTTCAGCAGATCGTTTGGCACGGTCAGCTCTTCCGTGGGCGTCTCGGTGCCACGCCAGAACCGCGTATTCGCGAAGGTGAGGCAAAGATCCGGCGGCGCGCTGCGGACCGTTGTGGTGACGGCGGATCGCGCCCTGTCGGTCACCATGCCACTCCTCCAACCGCCAAACAGGTTGACAAAGGAGACCTTTGACGCGCTATAACCAACATGGAGGTTAAACACGCAAGGAGAAAGCTCGTGACCATGTTCGATCATGTGTCCATTGGCGTTCGCGATATAAAGGCGGCGCGGCGGTTCTATGACGGCGTGCTCGCGCCGCTCGGCTACCGGTGTCTGTACGAGGGTGGGGACTCGCTCGGATACGGCGCCGACGCGCCGCAGTTCTGGGTGAGCGCTGCCACGCGGCCGGTGCCGGCCGATCTCGAATCAGGGCTGCACATCTGCTTCGCCGCTCCGGACCGCGCCGCGGTCGACGCTTTCCACAACGCCGGGCTTCGCGGCAAGGGAAAGGATAATGGCGCGCCGGGACCACGGCCCGATTACGGCGACGCCTATTACGCCGCGTTCGTCATCGATCCCGACGGCTACCGGATCGAGGCGCATTGCGAGTCGAAGGCGTGACCGACGGAGGCGGATCGGGGTTGCGGCCCCGATCACCGCCGGGTTACGGCAGCGAGCGCGTCGCTCGAAACAAATAGGCTTCCACGGCGAGAAACAGCACGACCGGCACCGCGGCGCCGATCGGGCCGGCGGTTTCGTAGCCGAACCGGCCGGCGATATAGAGCAGCACGATCATGCTCAGGGCCATGCCGGGCGCACCGAGACCGCGCATCGCGGCGCGCGATGATATCCGATCCAGAAAGCGATCCGCGCAAGGATCCAGACGAGCGTGGTCGCGACAACGGCGCGGATCGCGGAACATCGCGATGTATTTGATGCCGGCGCTTCGCTGCTCTCTGAAGTCGCGGCTTCAGGGTTCAGGGATCTCGACGCGTCCTCGCTGTGCTCGTTCGAGCAGGTGCCGGCGTTCAAGGTAGTTGAGCTCCCAGCGCATCGGCTATACCCACGCCATGGAGCAGCGAATTACGCTCGTCACTCTTGGCGTGCGCGATCTTGCGAGGAGCATCGCGTTCTTCGAGCGGCTGGGCTGGCGGCGATCGGTCGAGCGCGCCGAGGGCGTCGCTTTCTTCCAATGTCCCGGGATCGCCGTTTCGCTCTACCCCAGGTCCGATCTTGCAGGAGATGCCGGCATTCCAGCCGAAGGCTCGGGATTCGCGGGCTTCACGATCGCCTACAACACGCGATCCAGGGACGAAGTGGACGCCGTGCTCGCCGAAGCGGCGTCGGCCGGGGCCGAGATCGTCAGGCCGGCCCGCGAAGCCATCTGGGGCGGATACTCCGGATATTTCCGCGACCTCGACGGGCACCTCTGGGAAGTCGCCTGGAACCCCGGTTTCGCGCTCGACGAAAGCGGTGCGGTGCGATTGCCCGACTGATGCGGGGCCTTGACATCGCAGCGCGCAGGCGAATACTTCGCCATACGGTGAAGCATTTGCGGGGCCAGCTTGATAGAACGTTCGCGGCGCTGGGCGATCCGACGCGCCGTGCTATCCTCGCGCGGCTCGCGCAGGAGCCGGGGCTTTCGGTGAGCGAGCTGGCACGGCCGTTCCTGTTGAAGCTGCCCGCGATCATGAAGCATCTCGACGTGCTCGACGGCGCCGGCCTGATCGCGCGCCGCAAGACCGGCAGGACGGTCAACGTGACGCTGACACCGGAACCGATCGAAGAGGCGATGGCGTGGCTTCGCGGCACCGAGCAGTTCTGGTCCGCAAGCCTCGATCGCCTTGCCGCCTTCGTGGAGGAGAGTTCGGAATGAACGATCAACGGCCGAGCCTGACGCTGGTCCGCCGCATCAAGGCGCCCCCCGCGCGCGTCTATGCCGCGTGGACGCAGCCGGCGAACATGGCGAAGTGGTGGGGTCCGGATGGCGGTCCGGTGTTGAGCGCCGAGGCCGATGCGCGTCCAGGCGGACGATTCCGCGTGGTGTTCGAATCACTGAACGGCGAGCGGCACGATTGCCGCGGCGTCTATCGCGAGGTCGAGCCGGAGCGGCGGCTCGTTTTCACGTGGTCGTGGATCAGCACGCCGGAACGCGAGTCGCTGGTCACCGTGGAACTGCGTCCGATCGCGGACGGTACCGAGCTCACGCTCATCCACGCTCAGTTCTACGACGAAGCCGCGCGCGACGGCCATCGACGCGGTTGGAGTGGCGCGCTCGACAAGCTCGCCGCGCTGTTCGCGGAGGCGCGGGACGAGGTTGGATCTTCTCTTTGACGTATTGGAAAGGAACAAAGTCATGAGTGCAAGTCGTTTCGTCTGGTACGAGCTGTTGACGCGGGACGTGGACGCTGCGACCGCGTTCTACGGGCCGCTCCTGGGCTGGCAGGCGCAAGACTTCCCGGGGGGCGAGGGTCGCTACGTCACCGTGAGCGTGGATGGCCGTGGCGTCGGCGGCGTGATGGCGCTGCCCGAGGGTATGAGCAAGCCGTTTTGGCTGGGATATATTGGCACGTCGGATATCGGCGGGTCGGTACGCCGGTTCACCGATGCCGGCGGTGTGGTGCACCGGGAACCGTGGGAGATTCCCGGCGTCGGACAATTGGCGCTGGTCGCCGATCCGCAGGGCGCCGGCATTGCCTTCTTCCAGAGCGCGGAAAATCGGACGAGCGAGGCGTTCGACCAGAATCGGCCCGGACACGGCAACTGGCACGAACTGCACACCACCGATCCGGAGGCGGCGGCGCAATTCTACGCGGGGCAGTTCGGCTGGACACTCGGCGCGGCGATGCCGATGGGTGCGATGGGCACCTACCAGATCTTCGAGGCCGATGGCACCCAGCTCGGCGGAATCATGCGCGCGCAGGGGCCGATGCCCCCGATGTGGGCTTATTATTACTTCGGCGTTCCGAGCTCCCGTGCGGCGGCGGCGCGGATCGCGGAGAGCGGGGGCACGGTTCTCAACGGGCCGCAGGAGGTCCCGGGTGGCGCCATGATCGTGCAGGCGCGGGACCCGCAGGGCGCGATGTTCGCGGTGGTCGGACCGGCCTGATCCAGCCTGCGACCGGTAGTCCGGGGAGGATAGTGCCTCCCCGGTCGTATGGCTCGATGTGGCCGGTGGAGGCACGGATGACGGTACACGAGCCTCGCCGTTCGACAGATCAGTCAGTGATGTCGACCCGCGCCCAGGTCTCGTCCGGGTCGAAGCGCGTCATCGCACGGGCGCTGCGGTCCGTATCCGGACCGAGATCCTTTTGGAAGACCACGCCATCCTGATCGACCAAGAAGGTCATGACGCCGGAGTTCCCGAATTCAGCCGGCCACGCAATGAAGGCGAAGCCTTCGGTCATCACGCCGTCGCGGACATAGTTCCGCGCACCTCCCGGTGCGTTCGGACCCTGTGCCTTCAGGATGCGGAAGAAATAGCCGTGGTAGGGGAGCTGCCGTCCTTTGGCGGTGGTCGCATCCGGGGCCGGGAGGCGGCGGGAAACAGACGGGTGGGTAGGAGGGATATGGCCAGGCGCCATAGACGACCGTCGGATTGTAGCTCGGCACGTAGACGACGTTCGGCTGCGCCGGCTGGATGACGATGGCTGGTCCCTCGGTCTGCACCGCGATCTGCGCATTGCTCTTCAGACTGCCGGCCGCATCGGCTTGCCGGCGCAAGCGCTGCACGGAGTCGAACACCCCGCTCTGCTGTACCGTCATCGCGTAGCCGAGCTGCTGGATCCAATCGAGATGACCATTCATGATCGCCAGCACGTCTGGAAACGGAACGAGCGATTTCACCGACGGATCCCACGGTTTCGCGGCAACTGCCGCGGTGAGTGCGTCGCCGCGGAGCTGCTTGTTGGCGGGGACTTCGATCCGTCTCGACGCGTCGACCACCTGGAGCGGGAAGGTCGAGGCCATCAGGACCTGCATTAGCAGATCGTCCGGATAGAGCGCGATCGGCGCGAGCAGCGCGTCGAGCTGCTCGATCGAATAGGTCGTCGGCTCGCTCGTGTTATTGGCGGGTGGCGACGTTTGCGCCGAACGATACGACCTATTTTGATGCAGCGCGCCGGCGCTTCGAATAACCGTGTGTTCGGACATGTCGTTTACTTTCCACCGGCCACGTATTGATGGCCGGAATCATTCCCCGGCGCAACATGCTCCCTCTCCGATGCGAGGCGAAGGCAAAGCTTTTTTCCCCGGGCCCGTGGCGTGGCATGATCGCGCGGCCGGTGCCTGCGCGCCGGGCGGCACGAGGGAGATCGCATCATGCGCGAGGATATTCCGGGACGGGCCAATGTCGAGGACACGCCCGAACTCGCGGCCTATTACGGCGAGCTCGAGCGGCTCGACGCAGGCGCGCTGTGGACGGTGGCGAACACGATCGAGCCGTGGGAGCCGAAATCCGGCTCGGTGCCGATGCTCTGGCGTTACGCCGATCTCCGCGCACACGTGCTGCGCTCGCTCGAACTGGTCACGCCGGAGAAGGCGGGGCGGCGCGTCGTCTATCTCGTCAATCCCGGACGGCGCGACGCCGCGGCCGCCGTGGGGTGGCTCTACACCGGCCTGCAGGTGATGAACGCGGGCGAGCGGGCGTCGGCGCACCGGCATTCGACGTCGGCACTGCGCTTCATCATGGAAGGCAGCGGCGCCTACACCATCGTCGACGGGCACAAGGTGACGCTGGAGCGCAACGATTTCGTGCTGACCCCGAACGGGACGTGGCACGAGCACGGCGTCGACGCCTCGGGCAGCGTGTGCATCTGGCAGGACGGGCTCGACATTCCGCTGATCAACGCGCTCGAGGCGAACTTCTTCGAGGTGCACCCGAACCTGACGCAACCGGTGGCGCACCCCGTCGACGACACGAGCAGAATTTATGGCGCGCCGGGCCTGCATCCCGTCGATGCTGCGTGGAGCCGCGGCTATTCGCCGCTGCTGAAATACGCCTGGGCGCCGACCTACGAGGCGCTCACGAAGTATGGGAAGGCGACGGATGGATCGCCCTTCGACGGCGTGATGATGCGCTACGTCAATCCGCTGACCGGCGGGCACGTGATGCAGACGATCGGCGCGGCGATGCAGCTGCTGCGGCCGGGCGAGCGGACGCAGGCGCATCGGCACACCGGAAGCGTGGTGTATCAGGTGGCGAAGGGGCACGGCTCGTCGGTCATCGGGACGCGGCGATTTGAGTGGCGCGAGCGCGATATCTTCTGTGTCCCGTCCTGGGTGTTTCATGAGCACGCGAACGGATCGGGCAGCGAGGATGCTTGCCTGTTCCAGTTCAATGACTTTCCGGTCATGAAGGCGTTGGGGCTGTATCGCGAGGAGGCGTTCGGGGAGAACGCCGAGCAGCGCGCCAGATAGCTATGGATACGATACCGGAACAGTCAGGGCGTGCGAATGCGTGCGCGCTCGGGTCGGATTTTTTTGTCAGGGCGACCGTGACGGAAATGCGCCCTGGCAGCTTCATCATGAGCTGACCGTTGTCGGCGCGGTCGGCGCCGAGACTCGACATGGGGCGCGCGTCCGCATGCTCCACCGGTTCGGCCGACGCTTGATTGGCGGGCTCGGCGCGGCGCGGGCGTGGATCGCGGTTGTGCGACAGTAGCATCTCCGGCGAGTCCAGTATCGTCTGCGGCTGGTGGCCTTACGGCGGCACGTCCGGCCGATCGTAGCGCGCCATCGCGGGCAGCCAGTTCCGGCGCGCGCGCAGACGCACCGGCTGCGGGGTCGGCGGCTTCATGCCGATGAACGACGATTGGACGCGCGGGTTCAGCGTACCGGCCGCGGCCATCGCGACCAGCGAATCCGGGCGCGTCCCCGGCACGGCACATGCGGTTCAGGATGCGGCCGATCAGCGCCAGCATCTCGGGGTCGTCGGCAAAGAGCGCGCACACCAGACGGAATACCCCCTCGATGAGGTGAGCGAAGCGCTCGGTGAGGGGGAGGGTGGCGGGCTCTGTCATGGGCCGAATATGACTCTCTTCCGCGCGCGTCTCAATACGGGCCATCACGTAAAGTCGATTGCCGAACCGGCTCTCACCGACCGCTTCCTCTGTGACAGGATCAGCCGACGGCGCGACCGATTCGGTCACGTCGCGACATATCGGCCTTAGTGGAGATCGGCGATCGGCCCGGCTGAGTCGGCTGTCATGCCAACCGTTCCTGCGTCCGTTTGCTCGAGGCCGGTCCGTCCATCGCCACGAACGTCGTGGAGCGGCATGGCGTTCCCCACGATTCCCGGCCGCACGGCCAACAAGAGCCACCCATTTCTTTGCTTGAAAAAGTCATCTGACATTCCCCTCCGATCGAGGCGAAGCCCTGGCGGATTCGCGCGATTTGCAGTGGCCCGGAAGTGTGCCGGCGCGTTGTTAGCGGCGACCCGCCGGTAGGAGCTTCCGATCGATCAGAGACTGGAGGGCCGCGCTAAACGCCTCCCGGGTATCGACCGCAGCGTTGAACCCGGCCTTCCGAAGCTTGACGGTGCTCACAAACGCCACGGGACCTGCCGGGGCTCCATATGCAAACGCAAAGTCCGCGTGCTGATCACCCTGTCCGACGAAGGAACGTAGATCGCCACTGGCAAGGCCGTACTTGGCGACGATCTGCGACCAAACATCGGCGTTGCCGCGAATATACGCTGCGAGACTGATAGGCTCGTCGGGTCCCGGTTCCACCCCAAGCGTCTCGGCCATCGCCGACCACGCGCTCCGCCACTCGAAGACGTCGCCGTTAGTGACGTTGAATATTTCGTTCGCCGCCTGTGGGGCCTGCGCGGCCCACAGCATGACGTGGCCTACCAGGCCGGCGTCGGCAGCCTCCCAGACGAACGACGGACCTCCGGGGAAGCTGAACGGCTCGCCCTTCTCCCGGCGAATGGCGGCGTACACACCGATAGCCGGAAGAACGTTCAGGGCTCCGGGGGTCTCGCCGGTGACGAGCTGAGGCCGCAGCACCGTATAGGTAAAGCCGTGCTTCGCACCCATTTCGCGAATGTAGTCTTCCTGATCGAAGAAGAAGTTCGCATGGTCGTCGCGCGGATCGTCCTCGCGGGCGGGGATCGCAATAGGATGAAGGTGCACGCCGTATGCCTTGGTTCCCTGCAGGATCGAGACATGCTTAAGCGCTGACTTTCCCGAAATAAGTGGTTCAATCACGTTGCGCAGCATCGCGTTGTTGACCGTGATCTGGTCGGCGTTCGACCAGCCGCGCACGAGATCGTTGGCATTTTCGTAGATCGCCGCATACGCGACGTGCGTGACATCGGAGAGCGACGACAGCGCCCCACGGGCAGCGTGTTCGTCACGCAGGTCCACCGAGATGAAGTCAAAGCTCCGCCCGCTCGGCAGGGCCGGCTTGCGCCTCGACATGCCGACGACGTCCCAGCCCGCCGACAAAAAAGCCTCGATAGCGGCAACCCCGATGAGGCCGCTCGCGCCTGCGACCAGTACCTTGCCCTTCTTTTCGATCTCTTCCTTGCTTCCATTCGACGCTTGCTGTGTCATTAGAATTCTCCTGTTCCTTCCTTGACTGAGCTACTTGTGAATCGACCTCCGGATCTTCGGGGTTCGCCGCGCTCAGTCCAATCCCAGGCAAAGTCTGTTGAGGTTCCTGCGAGACCAACGCTAGGCGGAAGTAAGGGTCGTGTCCTCGTCCGAAGGCATCTCGCAACGATCTTGACTTGGTTAGCGGCCGCCCCTCAAACGAGTGGATTGTCGAGGGCGGCAGGCCGACAGCTTCAAATCGCGGCCATGCCGCCATCGACCGGGAGGTCCACGCCTGCGATGAAGCTTGCTTCGTCGGAGGCGAGGAACAAAGCGGCCGACGCTATCTCCTCCGGGCGGCCGAGCCGCCCGAACGGGACGGCCGCGGCAAACTGAGCGCGGGCCTGGTCGGCCCCCTCTTTGGTCGGCGCCTGCTGCTCGAAGATCGGCGTGTCAATCGGGCCTGGGCTGATCGCATTGACCCGGATGCGACGATCCTTCAACTCCGCGGTCCACGTGCGGACGAAGGAGCGGACGGCCGCCTTGGTGGCGCTGTAGGCCGTGAAGCCGGAGAAGCCTTTGTTCTCGGCGATCGAGGTGATCACGATGATCGCCCCGCCGTCATTCAGGAGCGGCAACGCCTTCTTCACGGTGAAGGCCAAACCCCGCGTGTTGATCGCAAAGACCTTGTCGAAGCTTTCCTCCGTCGTCTCGGCCAACGGCTGAGGATCGACGATGCCAGCCCCGGCGAACAGGACATCGATCTTACGCTTCTCGGTGGCGATCTTGGCGTAGAGCCGGTCGAGATCGGCGACGTTGGACACGTCACCCTGCACTGCAGCGACGCTGGGGCCGATCAGCGATACTGCGTTGTCCAGTTCCGTTTGGCGGCGGCCGGTGATGTAGACGAACGCGCCTTCTTCAACGAAGCGCTTGGCGGTAGCGAGACCCATTCCGCTGCTACCACCAGTGACGACGGCAACTTGTCCTTTGAGCTTTGGCATTGAAATCCTCCTTACGAGGTGGGAACGGCCAGCCCGTCGGGAGAGCGGCGCGCCGGCCGGTTGGAGCGCGCTGGAACCGATCGCCTTGGCTGACTCAGACGGAGCACATGCCGCCGTCGACCAGCAGTTCGCTGCCGGCGACGAAGCTGCTGTCCTCAGATGCCAGGAACAGCATCGCGGCCGCGATCTCTTCCGGCCGCGCCATGCGGCCGAGCGGGATGCTCGCGGCATGCTTTGCACGGACGGCGGCTGCTTCCTCCGGCGAACGCGACCGGCCGGGACATTGCCGGCGTGAAGGGCGACGTCCGCAGGCTCGAGGACCTTGATCGCCTCTACGCCAAGGTCGCTTCCGATGGCCGCATGCTCGACGTGGTAGTTGCCAACGTCGGCGCCGTCGACACCGTGAAACTCGCCGATGTCAGCATCGAGAGCTTCAACCACAATTTCGAC
>DATAPS010000086.1:0-1850 GCA_036265085.1 Acetobacteraceae bacterium
GGGAATCGCGACGAAGAGGTATCCGCTGAGGCACACTGTCGCGAGCAGAACGAGCGCGACGGGGCCCGGATGGTGCAACGTCCAGCCGAGCGTGCGCCGGTACGCGCGCGACATGCCATCGAACGCGCGCTCGCTCGCCCGAAACAGCCATCCCCGGCGTCCAGGCCGAGGGCGCCTGAGCAGCAGCGCGCACATCATAGGCGTCGTTGTCAGCGAGATCGCGAGCGACACAAGGATTGCCACCGACAGCGTTACGGCGAATTCGCGAAACAGGCGGCCGACGATGCCTCCCATGAGCAGGATGGGAATGAACACCGCGATGAGCGAGATGCTCATGGAGAGGACCGTAAACCCGACTTCGCCCGCGCCCTTGATCGCGGCCGCGATCCGCGACATCCCGGCCTCGTGGTGGCGCGAGATGTTCTCCAGCACCACGATGGCGTCATCCACGACGAATCCGGTCGCGACCGTGAGCGCCATCAAGGAGAGGTTGTCGAGGCTGTAGCCGAGGAGATACATCACCCCGAACGTCCCGATGAGCGAGACCGGCACCGCGACGATCGGGATCAGAGTCGCCCGGGCGTTGCGCAGAAAGATGAACACCACGAGGATCACGAGCGCGGTCGCCAGCAGCAGAGTTATCTCGACGTCGTGCAGCGACGCGCGGATGGTCGTCGAACGATCGACCGCGATGGCGAGATCGATGGCAGGAGAGATCGATGCCTGGAGCACGGGGATCAGCGCCCGCGCGCGGTCGACCGTGTCGATGATGTTTGCCCCGGGCTGACGATAGATGATCACCAGCACCGCCGGTTTTCCGTTCGCGAGCCCGGCATTGCGGATGTTCTCGACGGAGTCGACCACTTCCCCCACGTCCGCCAGCCGAACGGGTGATCCGTTCCGAAACGCGATGATCAGGGAGCGGTATTGGTCCGACTTGTCGGCCTGGTCATTGTCGTAGAGCTGATAGCGGCGGTCCCCGACCTCGATCGCACCCTTCGGACTGTGCGCGTTGGCGCCGGAGAGCGCGGCGCGAACGTCCTCAAGGCCGATCCCGTATTTGGAAAGCGCTTGCGGGTTGAGCTCGGCGCGCACCGCCGGCAACGCGCTGCCGCCCACCGTCACCTCGCCGACGCCCTCGACCTGCGAGAGCTTTTGCGACAGCACCGTGGACGCGGCGTCGTAGAGCTCGCTCTGCCGCATCGTATCCGAGGTCAATGTGATCACCAGGATTGGAGCGTCTGCCGGATTGACCTTCCTGTAGGTCGGATTCGAGCGCAGGCTCGACGGGAGATCCGCACGGGCGGCGTTGATGGCGGCCTGCACGTCGCGTGCCGCCCCGTTGATGTCGCGATCGAGACCAAACTGAAGGTTGATGCGTGTCGCCCCGACCGTGCTGGTCGAGGTGATCTCGGTGACATCGGCGATTTGGCCAAGGTGGCGCTCGAGCGGAGCGGCGACGCTGGTGGCAACCACCTCCGGGCTCGCGCCGGGCAGTTGCGCGCGCACCGAGATGGTCGGGAAGTCGACCTGCGGCAGCGGTGAGACCGGAAGCTGAAGGAACGCGACCGCGCCGGCCGCCGCAATCCCGAACGTCAACAGCGTGGTCGCGACGGGGCGCCGGATGAACGGCGTTGAAGGATTCATGGCACGGTCTGCTCGTCGCCCGTGTTGAAGAGGCCGCTGCTCACAAACTGTCGCGCCAGCCGATCGAACCAGAGATAGATGACCGGGGTCGTGAACAGCGTCAGCACCTGGCTGACGAGCAGGCCGCCGACGATCGCGATGCCGAGCGGATGGCGCAGCTCGGAGCCGGTGCCGGTGCCGAGCATCAACGGCAACGCCCCAAG
>DATAPS010000087.1:0-13993 GCA_036265085.1 Acetobacteraceae bacterium
ATATCCAGGCGCTCGATGCCATGCTGCGGCGCCGCGGTGGCCCTCGCCCCGCGCCCATCGCGCGGCATGCCCTCTGGATACCGTCGGTTGCGAGCCTCTACCAGCAGGTCCCGTTCCGGCAGGAGAACAGCTACTTCTCGATCGGCGAGCGCTGCAACGCCAACGGCTCGAGGAAGTGGCGCGATCTCCAGGAACGCAACGACTGGGACGGCTGCATCGCCATGGGCCGCGAGCAGATCGCGGAAGGCTCCAACAGCCTCGACGTCTGCACCGCCTTCGTCGGCCGCGACGAACGTTCCGAGATGGACGAGGTGATCGTGCGCTTCACCGCCTCGGTGAACGCGCCTTTGGTGGTCGACAGCACCGAGACGCCGGTGATCGAGAGCGCGCTGAAGCTGCATGGCGGCAAGGCGATCATCAACTCGATCAATTTCGAGGACGGCGAGGGCCATGCCCGCGATCGGCTCATCCTGGCGAGGCGATTCGGCGCGGCGGTAATCGCCCTGACGATCGACGAGGCGGGGATGGCGAAGACAGCCGACCGAAAGCTCGAAGTCGCCAGCCGCCTCGTCGATTTTGCCTGCGATCGCCACGGCCTCGCGCAGTCGGATCTGCTGATCGATCCGCTGACCTTCACGATCGCCACGGGCAACGAGGACGACCGCAAGCTCGGCCAGTGGACGCTCGAAGGCATCCGCGCGATCCGCGACCGGTTCCCCGACATACAGATCATCCTCGGCCTCTCCAACATCAGCTTCGGCCTCAACCCGGCCGCGCGCGCCGTCCTCAATAGCGTGTTCCTCGACCACGCCTTGAAAGCCGGAATGTCTGGGGCGATCGTCCACTTCTCGAAGATCCGGCCGCTGCACCTGATCGCGCCCGAAGAGGTCGAGGTCGCCGAAGACCTCATCTTCGACCGCCGACGCGAGGGCTACGACCCGCTGCAGCGCCTGCTGGAAATATTCGCCGACCGAAAGGCTGCCGACGCTGTCAAGAAAGTCCGCGCCCCCACGGTGGAGGGGCGACTCAAGGACCGCATCGTCGACGGCGACCGCAAGGGCCTCCACGAGGACCTCGACGACGCGATGATGCGGCATGCGCCGCTCGACATCATCAACACCATCCTCCTCGACGGGATGAAGGTGGTGGGCGACCTGTTCGGCGCGGGCAAGATGCAGCTCCCCTTCGTGCTCCAGAGCGCCGAGACGATGAAGGCCGCGGTCGCCTATCTCGAGCCGCACATGGAGCGGGTCGAGGGCCAGGAGAAAGGCACAATCGTGCTCGCGACCGTCAAAGGCGACGTGCATGACATCGGCAAGAATCTCGTCGACATCATCCTGACCAACAACGGTTACCGGGTAGTCAACCTCGGGATCAAGGTGCCGCTCGCCGACATGCTGACGGCAGCGCACGAACACCGTGCGCATGCGATCGGCATGTCCGGCCTGCTGGTGAAATCGACCGTCGTCATGCGCGAGAACCTCGAGGAGATGTCGCGTCAGGGGCTCGATATCCCGGTGATGCTCGGCGGCGCGGCGCTGACGCGCAGCTATGTCGAGGACGATTGCGTCCGCGCCTATGCTTGCGGTCGGGTCGCCTACGCGCGCGACGCGTTCGACGGGTTGCATTTGATGGACCGGGTGACCGGCAATGCCTTCGACGACTATCTCGCGGCGCTGCAGGCGAAGCGGGCCGGCAAGGCGCGCAACACCGCCCGCAAGCTCGGCGAGGCCGACGTGCGCGCCTTTCGCCCGGTGGATGTCATCGCCGCGCAGGCGCGCCGGCGAAAGCTCACGCGCGACGTGCCGGTCAGCGAACCGCCGTTCTGGGGTGCGCGAGTCATCGAGGCGGCGCCGAAAGCGGTGGTGCCGTTCATGAACGAGCGCAGCCTCTATCAATTTCAGTGGGGGTTCCGGAAGCAGGGCCGCAGTTTCGAGGACTTCATGGGCTGGGCGAAACAGGAGCTGCGCCCGGTAATGCGCCGGATGCTGCAGATCTGCGAGTCTGAGGACATCCTTCGGCCGCAGGCGATCTACGGCTATTGGAAGGCCGCCGGGCAGGGCAACGACCTGGTCCTGTTCGATCGCGGCGGCGTCTCGGAAATCGCCCGATTCACGCTCCCGCGTCAGCCGCGCGAGGACGGCGAGTGCATCGCCGATTTCTTCTGCGACGTGGAGGACGGCGAGCGCGACGTGATCGGCCTACAGGTTGTCACCGTGGGCCAGAAGGCGAGCGACACCGCCCGTGCCTGGTTCGACGACAACCGTTACCAAGATTATCTCTATCTTCATGGCCTCTCCGTAGAGATGGCGGAGGCGATGGCCGAATACACGCACAAGCGCATCCGCGCGGAGCTCGGTTTCGCCGGAGAGGACGACCGCGACATGGACCGGATGCTCGCGCAAGGCTATCGTGGCTCGCGCTATTCGTTCGGCTATCCCGCCTGCCCCAAGCTCGAGGATCAGGTGCCGCTGCTCCGGCTGCTCGGCGCGGAGCGGATCGGCGTCTCGATTTCCGACGAATCGCAGTTGTATCCGGAACAATCGACGAGCGCAATCGTGGTGTTGAATCCGAAGGCGAAGTATTTCTCGGTGTGAGGGCGCACCCGGCGCGCCGCCGGGGACAGGACTGATCGTTGCGACAACTGCTCATCCGCGCCGTCGCCGTCGCCATCGGGTTCGCGCTCGCGGCCTGCTCGGCCGCGCCGGTGCCGGACAGGGCGGAAGCCTGCGAGCTGAAGCCGGCTGGGTCCGCCGCGGTCACCATGCTGCGGAACGTCCCACTGATCGTGGCGGCTGTCGACGGTCACCCGATCCGGGTCGTGCTGGACACCGGCTCGGAATCGACGTTCCTCACCATTGCCGCGGCGCGTCGCCTGGGTTTGCATGCGGACGGCCAAGCCTTGCAGCGTTCCGAGGGCGTCGGCGGCTCGGCTATGCACTACAGGGTGGTGGCAGATTCGTTCCGGGTCGCCGGCGCGACCTTCCCCGACAAGTCGTTCAGCGTCGGGACGATGAACTGGCAGCTCGGCGGCGAGCCGCCGGACGGGTTTCTCGGCTCGGATGTCCTCGCGAGCTTCGATGTGGACCTCGACCTGCCGAACGGCCGCGTCACCTTCTATCGCGCGCGCGCCTGCGGGCGAGCAACGCCGCCCTGGGACTGGCCTTACATGGTTCTCCCCCTGCAGCCCTCGCCGTCGGGGATCGGGTTGTTCGGGATCCCGATGCGTCTCGATGGCCAGCTCGTCACCGCGACGCTCGACACCGGCGCCGAGTTCACCACCGTGGCGATGAGCACCGCGCGCGCGCTCGGCATCACGGCCGACGCGCTCGGGCGCGATCGCCCGGTGTCGGTCTTCGGCTTCGGTCCGAAGCTGCAGACCTCCCGGATCCACGTCTTCCGGGACGTCGAGGTCGGCGAGGACGCGTCCGAGAACGTGCCGCTGATCGTCGCCGACCTACCGCCGCGGGCTGGCGACATGCTGCTGGGCAGCGACTTCCTCAGCCGGCACCGCGCCTTCCTGTCCTACGCCACGCAACGGATCTTCATATCGCGCGCGCAGTTTGTTACCGCCTGGATGGCGCAAACGGACGCGCGCCGGTGACCTCGGGCGGCCGATGGCGGCGTCAATAAGACGGACGATCGAGGCAGGGACGCCTCTCGGCATTCGGACGATTCGTCGGAGCGGCTGGAGTCGCGGGCTCGCGCAATCGATCGTGCTGCACGCGACCACGGCCGCGATCATCGGCCTCTCGATCCTTCTCGCGCCGCGGCGGCCGGACGAGCCGGACCGTCGCGCGGAGATCGACCTCGTCATCGGAACGAACGCGGCGATGAGTGGCGGCGCGACCATGACCGTGCCGGTTCCGCCCTCGCCTGCCGCGCGGCCCCCGCCGCCGCCGCCCGTCCGGCCGCGCGCGGAGCGGGCGGCCGAGCCGCCGCCAGTTTCAGCCGCGCCGCCGTCGCCGGGCGACATCGCCGTTCCGCCGCCCGATCCGGCACGGGCGAGCGCTCCGGCACAAGCCGAGACCGCCACACAGCCGCAACCCGAACGCATCGCCGCGCGGGATGCCACGCCGCCTGGCGCGCCGCCCACGATCCGGGTCGGCGACGGCATTGCGGCGGCCTACGCGGAAATCGAAGGCATCGGGCAGGTCCACCGGGCGACATCGATGACGGGGAATCTTCCGCCGGAATACCCGATCGAGGCGGCACGTCGGGGCGAGCAAGGCACGGTGGTTCTGCGTATCTTCATCGCCGCCGACGGCCGAGTGACCCATGTGGACGTCATCCAATCCTCCGGGTCGGCGATCCTCGACCGCGCCGCGCGGGACCGGATCGCAACGTGGCGCTTCAATCCCGCAGTGCTCGACGGGAAACCCGTCGAGTCGACCGAGGAGCAGCCGATCCGGTTCTTGCCTTGAACGCGTCTCGCGGCGTCGATGACGTGGACGGCCGCGCGGGCACCGAACTTCGCGCAGGATCCGAGCCGGTCGTTCCGGCTGACGGCGCTAATCGCCGCAGAGCGGCGCACCGCTCGCGAGCTGGGACGACCACCTCCACCAGCAGCGAGCTTCGCCGCTCCGCCCGCGCCGGCGGCATAGCTCGTCGCTCCGCCCTCCCCGGCCGCGAGTTTCGCGGCCGCGCGCACCCGGTGCCCTGGGCACACGTGCTGCCCGACATCGCAAAGACGACGGCGGTCCCGGCGAGCAACGCTCTTAAAGTCATTTCTTCGCTCCTATTCTGCGTGGCGCCGTGATAGCGGCGCGGGGTTGAATATGCGCTGACACGCTGTCACGAGCAGTCGGAAGGACGATCAGCGAGATACGTTCCCAACTCAACTGGCCTATTCCGAGATCGGCACGCCGAACCAATTCAAGCCCTGACGTTCGCCTTTGGAACAGCAACGAAGTCACGCTTTTCGGAACGGGCCTGGGCGGTGACCCTGGCCATGTCTTCGACTCTACCGATCGTCGTGTCCTGCATTTTGATCACCACGCGTCACCCGCCGCAAAGCCGAGACCGGTCGAAGGCCGTCGGGATCGACCGCGATCAGCACCACCCCTTCCGTATCCGGCTCCAACTTGAACTTTTGGCGCAACGCGTCAGTCAGCGCCTCACCCTTGACGCCCAGCTGGACTTCGGTGACGTCGTGCGTGACCGTGGGTGTCAGATCGATTGTCGGCGTTTCCTTCGAAGGCTCTGCAAGCTTGACCGTCACTGTCATCTGCTTGCCGCTGCGTAGCAGCTCCACCGGAAGTGCCAGGTTTACCGGCGTGGCGGCAATGACGCGCGTGCATCACGCGGATTCTTCACTGGCCGATTCGCAATCTTAAGCAGGACGTCGCCTTGCTGGAGCTGGGCATCCGCGGCGGGGGTGCCTGGAAGCACACCCGCCACGATCGCGCCTTCTGTGACCGGCAGGCTGAACGGATGGGCAAGACCAAGCGTAACCTCCTGGCGCGACGCTCCAAGATACCCGCGTTGAACTCGGCCATGGGCGCGCAGGCTGTCGATGACGAATTTCACATCGTTTGCCGGTATTGCGAAGTTCAGGCCGATGGATCCACTGGTGGCAGCGCCCGGAACCGAAAAGAACGCCGTGTTCATGCCGACGAGCTCGCCCTTCATGTTGAAGAGCGGACCGCCGGAGTTGCCCGGGTTGATCGAAGCGTTGACCTGCATGAAGGTGTCGAGATCGGTTTCCTTGATGCTGCGGTCGCGCGGGCTGACGATGCCGGTGGTCACAGTGCCCGCGAGACCAAGGGGGTTGCCGAGTGCCACGACCTGGTCGCCTTGACGCATCAGGTCGCTGTCGCCGAACGTGACGGGATCCAGCGGCTTCGCGGGATAAACACATAGCAACGCCATGTCGATGTCGGGTGAGCGTTAGATCAGGTCCGCTTTGAGCTGCGAGTTGTCTGAAACGACGACGAAGAACTCGTTGCCTTCAACGGTCACGTGCCGGTTGGTGGCGATGAGGCCCCCAGCGTCGACCACATACCCGGACCCCACTCCTTTGACGACAGGGACCATTTCGCCGTCAGGCTGCTTCTCGAGGCGGTAGAATGATATGTTCACGAGATGCGGCAGGAGCGTCGGAATCAGCTCCGGCAGGTCCTTCGGCGGCCACATCCGCGCGGCGCTCGACGCCGGCGCGACTCGGGCGGAAATTCTGCTCGTATTGAAGGCCGCATCCGCCATGTCGGTCCATTCCTGCAGTCTCGGCGCACCGATTTTGCTGGAGGAAATGAAAGCGGCCGGTACGCGGCTCCCGGTTAGGCCTCAAGGAGAGACGCCCGCCTGTGACAAGATGCGGGCCGGCGGTCAATGGAACACCGCCCCCGATCCGTTCTTCGCGGTCGATCCGGAATGGACCGACGCGTTCATGGCGGCCGGCATCGGCATCTACGGAAGCGGCGTCATGCCGCCCAAGGAGCTGGAGCTTCTGAGTGTCGCTCTCGATGCTTCCTTTACGCACATGTACGCGCCCGGCACGCGGCGTCATATCAGAGCGGCTCTCGGCGCCGGCGCGACCGCGGAAGAGATCATGGAAGTGCTGAAGCTCTGCGTCGTGCCGGGCGTGCAGAGCCTGCAGGCCTGCAATCTCGGTGTGCCGATCGTTGCCGAAGAACTTGCCGCCCGTGCCTGATGGCCGGGCACTCGCGGAGGAGAATGTCATGCCCGATTTCGATGACGGCACAACTGCGCATTCTTCGGTGGTGAAGGGCCACGAAACGGGGCGAAGCCTGAACAGAAACTGGCGAACGAGGCAACGCGGTTGGGCCTGATGTCCGTCTATCTCTGGCTCGCGTTCGGATCGTTCGTGTTGTTCGAACGGATCATCCGGGGGCAGATGAGTCTCGGCTTTGAGTCACAAGGCTTCGCGCTGATCAACGCCCTCGTGCTCGCGAAGGTCATGTTGATTGCCGAGGATCTGGATCTCGGCCGCAGAATGCGCGGGCAGCCGCTTGCGGTCGTGGCGCTGGGCGAGGCGGTCCTCTTCGTGCTCGTGTTCATCGCGTTCCATGTACTCGAGCGGCTGGTCGTCGGCTTGCTGCACGGTTCGACACTCGCGCCGAGCGTGCCGGCTTTCGCCGGCCGCGAGTTCGCGGGCCTCGCGACCGTCGCGGTGCTTCTTTTCGTCGTGCTGATTCCCTTCTTCGCGTTCCGGGATATCGGGAGGGCGCTCGGTCCGGGCGAGTAGCGCCGGTTGTTGCTGGCACGCCCGGTCGCGGCGGGACGCTAGGGCGACGGGATCACTCGTATCACCGCCCGGCGAATTGCGGCATACGCTTCTCCATGAAGGCAGTGCGGCCTTCGCGATAATCATGGCTGTCGAAACAGGCCTTCACCGCAGCGTCGATTACCCCGATGTCCTGCTCGCTCTCCGGTTTCATCGCCTCGTTCACCGCGATCTTCGCCGCCCGCACTGAGAGCGGCGCGTTGTCGGCGATCGTGCGGGCGAGGTCGACGACTTCGTCGGACAGGTGTTCAGCCGGAACGACGCGGTTGATGAGTCCGATCCGTTGCGCTTCCGCCGAGTCGATGCGCGCGCCGGTGTAGAGCATCGAGCGGGCATGCGCTGGGCCGACGAGCGAGACGAGCTTGCGGACCATCTCGTAACTATACGCGATGCCGAGCCGCGCGGCCGGGATCCCGAATTCCGAATCCGGCGAGGCGATGCGGATGTCGGCCTGCATCGCAATCCCCAGGCCGCCGCCCAGGCAGTAGCCGCGGATGCGTGCGATCGTCGGCTTGTGGAACTCCGCAAGCTTGGCGCGGCCGGCGCTGGTGAGTCGGTCGTATTCCTGCCGCGCGTTCGCAGTTGAGCGGTTCTGCTCGAATTGGCTGATATCGGCGCCCGAGACGAACGCCTTGTGTCCCGCTCCGGTCAGCACGACGACGCGGACTCTGTCGTCGGAATCGAAATCGTCGAGGATGCGGGTCAGCCCCTCCCACATCTGCACCGACATCGCGTTGCGCTTCTCGGGCTGATTGAACGTGATCAGTCCGACGCCGTCGTCGACCTCCGCCAGCATTTTGCCGTCGGCATACGTCATCCCAGAACTCCCCTCCCCCGCAGGTCGGCGATCTCAGCGTCGCCGTACCCGTAAGCGCGCAGTATGTCCTCCGTGTGCTCTCCGCGCTCTGCCGTGGGCGTGCGTATGTCCTTCGGAACGCCGGAAATATTGATCGGAGACGAAACAAGTCTCTCCTCCCCGAGTCGCGGATGCAAGATCTCGCGCGCCATGCGCAGGTGCTGGACCTGCGGGTCGGCGAATACCTTGTCGATGGTGTTGATCGGCCCGCAGGGGATGCCTGCTTCCTCGAACAGCGCGATCCAATGCGCGGCCGCCTGCGTCTTCGTCACCTCGCCGATCGCCGCATTGATGTCGCGGCGGTTCTCGCTGCGGCCCTTTTGCGTCTTCCATGCCGGATTCTCGAGCCATTCCGGATGGCCGAGGGCGGCGCAGCAGCGTTCCCACAGTCGGCCGCCGCTCGCCGCGATGTTGATGAGGCCGTCGCTGGTGGGGAACACGCCGGTGGGGATGCCGGTCGGGTGGTCGTTGCCCGCTTGCCCCGCCACCTCGCCCGCCATCAGCCAGCGCGTCGCCTGGAAGTCGAGCATGAACACCTGCGCTTCGAGCAGGCTTGTGGTCACCCACTTGCCGACGCCGGTGCGCTCGCGGTCGAACAGCGCGATCATCACCGCGAGCGCGAGCAGGTTGCCAGCGGTGAGGTCGGCGACCGGGATGCCGACGCGGACCGGTCCCTGCCCGGGCAGGCCGGTGATCGACATCAGGCCGCCGAGGCCCTGCGCGATCTGATCGACACCGGCCCGCGGCCCATACGGGCCGTCCTGCCCGAAACCGCTGATGCTGGCGTAGACGACTCGCGGATTGATCGCGCGCACGTCGTCATAGGCGATCCCGAGCCGGTGCTTCACCGTCGAGCGCATATTCTCGACGATGATGTCGGCGCTCTCGGCGAGGCGCATGAAGGCGGCGTGGCCGTCGGGGCTTTTGAGGTCGAGCGTCACCATCCGCTTGTTGCGATGGAGATTCTGGAAATCGAAGCCGTCGCGCTCGCCGGCGATGTCCTCGCCCGGCTGCTTCGGCGGCTCGATGCGGATCACGTCGGCGCCCCAATCGGCGAGATGGCGCACGCAGGTCGGTCCGGCGCGCGCGAGCGTCAGGTCGAGAACGACGAGGCGTGCGAGCGGGAGCTGTGTCGTCGCTTCGATTGCACCCGGCGCATTGTCCGCCATCAGTTCCTCCCTCGGTCGTGACCGATGATCCGCCGTCTCCCGCTTCCGCTCAAGAGCAGCCGCGGGTAGTCGGCGGATGCGCGAAGGACGGGAAAGCCAATGGACAGCGTCGACCTCGGCCTGATCCTCGCGTTCGACGGCTCCGCGAGCGTCACCTACGAGGAGTTCGAGTTGCTGGCCGGCGGCTGCGCGAACGCGCTCCGCGACCCGGACGTGATCGCGGGCCTGTTGCACGGCCCGGCCGGCGTCAGCCTCTGCGCTGTGGTGCTCTGGTCGGGCCACGGCGCGCAGGACACGCTGGTCGACTGGACGCGCGTCGCCTCGCCGGACGAGGTCATGGCGTTCGCGCAACAGGTGGAGGACGTGCCGCGAATCGTCCGGGCGGGCGGCACGGCCATCGGCGAGGCGCTGAGCTATTGCGAGAGGCTGCTCGCGGTGGCCCCTGCGGCGGCGGCCCGGCGGATCATCGACGTCGCGGGCGACGGGCGCTCGAACGAAGGCGAACCGCCGGGGCCGGTGCGGGACCGGCTGGTGGCGGCCGGGGTGACGGTCAATGGGCTTTGCGTGCTGCACGAGGAGCCGGATCTGCTGCAATCCTATGAGCGCGAGGTGATCGGCGGACCGGCCGCGTTCGCGTTGCAGTGCCAGGATTACGACGGGTTCGCGAAGGCGATGCGGGAGAAGCTGCTGCAGGAGATTGCGTGAAAGGCTGCTCCGATGTTACGGGGCGGGAACCAAATGGCTAGCGGAGACGCGTCGTCCTCGGTTTCGATTTTTGGAAGCGGCGATCGGGACGGAGATATTTTTGGACAGCTTGCGATCGTCCGCTGCCCGCCGCGCGAGCGGGGCGGCTTCCGCTGCGGCGCCGCCTTGAGCAGTTCCGGCATCTCCGCCTCGGCCAGCAATTGCACCAGGTTAAGACCGGACCCCGCGGCATCCCCCCGCACCAGCCAGCCGAACTGACGCGGCAGCCGCTCATACGCTTGCGCGGCGACGGCTGGCGCGGCGTCGGCCGCACGCGCGGCGGCCGACGCGTGCCGGCCTGGACTATGCCGATCGTCAATCGGGGCCGGCTCAGGCCGCTCCGAGCGCGCCGCCTCCGTCCACCCGGTCACGCCGCCAATCTTCCCTCTCCCGTGTTGACAAGCGGTCCGCGGCGCGGCTCCTCGTGCGTCATGCGCGTCGCGTTCATCGCCGCCTGTGTCGCACTTGGACCGATCACGGCATGGGCCGATGATCCCGGTTCCGGTCTCTACCAGGGGACGGTGATCGTCACCGGCACGGACATGCGCAGCCGCCCCGACGGCATCCGCGCGGCGTTCCGCGCCGTGCTGGTGAAGGCGTCGGGCGACCCCTCGCTGCTGAGCGACAACCGGCTCGGCCGCGCCGAGGACGATGCAGCGGCCGGCGTGCAGGATTTCTTCTACGAAGACCGGATGTCGCAGATTCCGGTGCATGACGAGCAGGGGAGCCGCGACCGACCGTACGATCTGACCGTGCGCTTCGCGCCGGACGCCGTCGCGTCCGCCTTGGCCGAGACGGGGCGCAAGATCTGGAGCGGCGATCGCCCTTCCCTTTTGTTCCGGATCGTCGTGCGCGACCGCGGCGGCGACTACGCGCTCACGGCGGACGGCCACGCCTCCGAGCGTGCGCGCGAAGCGCTGGCCGATGCGGGTCGGCGGTTCGCGATGCGGATCGTGCTTCCCCCGACGCTGGACGACGCCAAGCCGGACGCGATCGCGTTCGGGCCGGTGCTCGTTCCCGGCGCGGCCGGCATCGGCGGCGAGCTCGCCTGGAGCGATCGGGCGCATGGCTGGGTCGGCGCCTGGGAGCTGACGGACGCCGGCGCGGTGCATCGTTGGCGCATCGAGGGGGCATCGCTCGACGAGGCCTTTCGCGACGCGGTCGGCGGCGCGATGAAGATACTGTCAGGGAACGGGGAGCCGGGCTGACCGACCCCACGGCGCCTTGCCCCGGCCGTCGCTTTCCCGTTCAACGGGCCGCATGATCCCCGAGCGTCTCGTCACCGGCTATCGGGCGTTCAAGCGCGGCCGCTTCGCGCGCGAGCGGGCGCGCTATGCGGAGCTCGCAGAGCTCGGACAGCGGCCGGAGATAATGGTGATCGGCTGCGTCGACAGCCGCGTCTCGCCGGAGGTGATCTTCGATGCCGCACCCGGCGAGCTGCTGGTCGTCCGCAACGTGGCGAACATCGTCCCCGCCTACAATCCCGACCGCGCCTCCCAGCACGGCGTCAGCGCCGCCATCGAGTTCGGGGTGCAGGCGCTCGGGGTGCGCCACATCGTCGTGCTCGGCCATGCCCAGTGCGGCGGCATCCGCGCCTTCGCGAACCGGCGAGCGCCGCTCTCGGAGAGCGACTTCATCGGCCGCTGGATGGCGCAGATCGCGCCCGCCGCGGCGCGGATCGGGTTGCACGCGGACGACGCCAGCGACGACGACCTGCGCCGGCTGGAGCTGGCGGCGGTCACGCTCAGCCTCGAAAACCTGCGAACCTTCCCGTGGATCGCCGACGCGACGGCGCGCGGCGCGCTCGCGCTGCACGGCGCGCATTTCGGGGTCGCAACGGGCGAGCTGATGCTGCGTGACCCCGCCAGCGGCGTCTTTGCACGGCTCTGACAAGAGGCCGCGCGGCGCTCAGCTGACCGGCATGCCGCAGCGGTGCCAGATCACCCCTTCGGATTGTGGCGTCTCGCGAACCTGAACGGTGTCCTCGTTGAGCAGCCGCATTTGCACGGTGACGCCAGCGTTCGGCTCGCCGGACGGGATGACGTACGAGAAGTAGTGGCGGGCGTAGTCGCCTTGTGTCGGCGTCCCCGCAGGGGTGACGATCTTCGGGCCGTCGATCATCATGGTCAGACCGCCCTCGCGGCACCAATGGCCGTCGATCGCGTCGGCGTGGGCGGCGGGCGCGATCGCGGCAAGGCCGCTTGCGGCGAGAGCGGCGGCAACGCAGACACGCTTCATGGCATCTCTCCTGGCAAGCCGGCCTAGCAAGCCGGCACAACCGAGCTGGTGGTCAAATCTAACGGATCATACCTGACTGGGGATGCTGACCCGGCGGGACGCCCGCTCTCGGATCCTACTCAGACATTCCGTGCACATGACCTAATGACCGGAGTTGGCCGAAAGCAGAAAGGCAGCTTTCGGAGACCCGTAACCCAAAGCAGACATTGGACTTGAAGAAGTCTGCGAGCCGTTTTGGACCCCACCTAGACATGAGAATATGGCTCTGGAACCGCGAGGACCGATCGGAGACGAGGGGCAGTCTGACCTGCCCCGTATCGTCTAATGACCGGGCCCCTTACGGGAGCTACTGTCACCAGGCTGCGACCGTGTGGGCCTACGGCGCGACTCGGGGGGGCGTCAATGACAACCACCGTGAAATCGGTCCGATGTTGTGTGAGAACTGTTCTGACCGCACTACTGCTTGGCGTCGCGTCAATGGCCCACGCGGGGGACGTTTACCCGCTGCGGCCTGCCGACACCTCCAGCCCGCGCGCGACACTGCTCGGGTTCATCGCAATGACCGACGACATCTACCGCCGCATGAAAAGCGTACTAGAAGCCTATGCCGATTCCGACCGGCTCTACCCGACGGCTGAGGAACGGCGACAGCAACTCGAGGCGCTAGGGGAAGCGCGAGACACATTTCGCTACCTAGACTTGTCCCACGTTCCCCCAGTGCTGATGGATACCGTGTCGGCGGAGCGTCTTCTGCAGTTGAAGGAGATCCTGGATCGAATCGAGATTCCGCAGTTTACCGACATACCCGACCGAGACGCGATGGCGCGGCAGCTAACGAAGCGTTGGCGGCTGCCGAACACGGAAATCGACATCGTACAAATTGAGAACGGCCCCCGTGCCGGTGAATATCTAGTGGCCGCGGAGACAATTGAACGCCTGCCCCAGTTCTACCAGCGGGTGAGCGCGCTGCCCTACAAGCCAGGCTCCGGCGAACAATTGGCCAGCATTTACCGCAAACTGAGTCACGGAGGGTCGGCGACCATCTATGAGGCGTTCCTGAGTTCGCCCATCGGCTTGAGCTTCATCTTTCCGCCCCGCTGGTTGCTGAGCCTTCCGGACTGGACCAAGGTTCCAGTCGTGGACTTGACGGCTTGGCAATGGCTGGGCTTGGTCCTCGGGTCCCTGACTGGCGGGCTAATCGTCTGGTTGGGCCACCGCGCGGCACGGCGCGCCGATGACCGCGAGGATGCGGCGAGACCGCGCTGGCGGGCGATGCTACTTCCCTTGGCGATCATTTTCGTGGCTGGTGTGCTGACGCCATTCTTCAGCACGGTTCTTCGGATCGGCGGCAGCGTGCGCGTCATGATCGAGTACGCGCGGATCGGCGCGATGTTTCTTAGTGCCGCGTGGCTGACCATTGCTGCCGCAGCCGTCTTCGGCGAGCTGATCGTCGGGTCGGAACGCTTGGCAATCCGGAGTCTCGACAGCCAGCTGATCCGGCTGGGCACCCGCCTGGTCGGCATTGCGGCAGCCGTCGCGATCCTGGTCAAAGGCGGCGACGAGTTGGGGTTCTCGGCCTATTCGATGCTGGCTGGTTTGGGAGTCGGTGGTCTTGCCGTCGCACTCGCGGCTCAAAGCACCATTGCCAACCTTATCGGTTCGCTGCTCATCGTGCTCGAGAAACCATTCCGCGTCGGTCAGTATGTCAGGATCGGCAGCAGCGAAGGGACAGTCGAGGAC
>DATAPS010000088.1:0-4901 GCA_036265085.1 Acetobacteraceae bacterium
ATACGCGCGTCAACCTGACGATCGCCACCACCAAGGAAGCGGAGCCGCTGCTCACCGATCAGACAATTTTCTGGGTGGTCAAACCACGCCTGTTCGCCGGCAATCTCAGCGGCCTCGGCACGCTCGTGTCCGGATCCTACGTCGGCATGCGGCCTGGCACGAAGGCCGGGAAGGAACAGCGGGAGTTCGTGGGGCTGGAAGACCCGCCGGTGCTCGAGACGAACGTCCCGGGCCACACGTTCCTCGTCAAGGCGGACCGTCTCGGGTCGATCACATTGGGTTCGCCCGTTTTCTTCCGCGATCTCACCGTGGGCGAAGTGCTCGGCTGGGATCTCGGCGACATGGCGGCGAGTGCGACGATCCACGTCTTCGTGCGCGAGCCCTTCGACAAATACGTCCACGGCTCATCGCGCTTCTGGAACGCTTCCGGGCTGAGCGTGAAGCTCGGTGCGGGCGGCATTGACGTCCAGGTCGCGTCGCTGCGCGCACTCCTGCTCGGCGGCATCGCATTCGACACGCAAGTGGACGACGCGTCCAAGCCGGTTGCCGCGGGCGACCACGTGTTTCCGCTCTTTGCGGATCAGGAAGCGGCTGCTGCCGCCTCGTACAGCCGCAAGATCCCGTTTGTCGCGGAGTTCAGCGGCTCGGTGGGCGGGCTTGCGCCCGGTGCCGCGGTGACGTTCCGAGGTCTCCAAATCGGTCACGTCCTCAGTGTCAACCTCAGCTACGACGCGAAGAAGGACGCGATCGTCGCCCCAGTCCGGTTCGAAGTTGAGCCGGAGCGGTTCCTGGGTCTCGGCAAGAAGGTATTCGCGAATCCCGCCGAAGGGGTCGCGGCGATGCTGAAGCAGGGTCTGCGCGCGACCCTGGACAGTTCCAACCTGCTTACCGGGCAGCTCGTGGTCGCGGTGGAGTTCGACCCGAGCGAGCCTCAGGTCGCCCTGGCGACGCAGGACGGTGATTTCGTGATGCCGACCGTCGAGACGGGCGGCTTCAAGGGGCTGCAGACGGCCGCGACCGACCTACTCAACAAGTTCAACGACATGCCGTTGGACAAGATCGGCAACAACCTTGCCACCGCGCTCGCGGGCGCGTCGAACCTCACCAACGGCGCGCAAACGAGAGAGGCGATCGCGGCTTTGACTGCGACGATGGCCAGTGCGCAAGACACGCTTCGCAAGCTCGACAACGGCTTGAGCCCGATGCTGCGACAGCTCCCCGACATCTCGAACAAGCTGCAGGGCACCTTGACGAGCGCGAACAAGCTCGTGCTCTCGCTCGACGCCGGGTACGGCGACAATACGCGGTTCAATCGCAATGTCGATCGGCTGATGGCTCAGCTCGCCAGCGCGGTCGAGTCGTTCCGGGCGCTTGCCGACCTGCTGCAGCGCCACCCCGAGGCGCTGATCCGAGGACGCACCGACACGGGACTTCAATGAATCTAGGACGACTGCCGGCCCGCGCGGCCGCGCTGCTGTTGACGATCGCACTGGCCGCTTGCTCGTCTCCTAGCCCCAACCTCTACACGATCGCCACGATTCCGGGGCCGGTCGCGTCACGCCCTGCCCCAAAGGTGATCGTGCTGCGCGATATCTCACTCGCGCGCTATCTGGACCGGATCCAGATCGTCCGCTCGTCGGAGAATTTCCGATTGGGCGTCGAGGCCAACGACTGGTGGGGCGAGCCGCTTGCGCAAATGCTGAGCCGCGTGCTGGTGCAGGAGCTGAACCAGCGTCTCCCCGGCAGCTCGGTCTATGCCGAAAGCGGCGCGGTCACGACGCGCCCTGACGCGACCATCGAGCTCAACATTCAGCGGCTCGACGAGGATGCGGGCGGCAGCGTCGTGCTGCTCGCGCAGGCTGATGTGGCGCGCACGGGCAAGCCAGGGTCGACGACACAGAGCATCAGCCTGAAGGCGCCGCCGGCAGGAACGGATGTCGGCTCCGAGGTGGCGGCCATCAGCGTCGCAGTCGGCCAGCTCGCCGACATCCTGGCGACGATGTTGCAAGCCCGATGAGCGACGATCCGGCCGCTCTCGCGGAGATGACGCCGGCCACCCTCCGCGAGTGCCCGGGATGCGGCCTGTTCCAGACCGTCCCGGCGCTCGTCCCCGGGACGTCCGCAACCTGCGGCCGCTGCGGAACCATGCTGCGGCGCGCCCGTCATGACCCGCTTGGTCGCGGCATCGCGTTGACCGTTGGCGCGCTGATTCTGCTTGGGGTGCTGCTATCAAATACGCTGATGACCGTGCAGACGTTCGGAATCTCGCTGCAGGCCGATCTCCTTTCGGGTCCGGAGGAGCTCGAGGAACGCGGCATGTCGGCGCTTGCCGCGGTGGTCGTCTTCACGACCCTGCTCGCGCCCGCGGGCAAGCTGCTGGCGACCCTCTACGTGCTGATCGGCCTGCGCAGCCGCCGTCCGATGCGGCACCTGCGGACCGTTTTCGTCTGGGCCGAGCGGTTGCGCCCCTGGTCGATGATCGAGGTGTTCGTCTTTGGCGTATTCGTCGCCTACGTCAAACTCGGCGACATCGTGCAGATCGGGCTCGGACCAGGCATCTACGCGCTGATGATGCTGACCTTCGTGATGATCTGGGCGGACTCGGCGCTCGATCACCACGCCGTCTGGGAGGCATTGGCGCGAACCGACGGTGCGGCGGGCCGGCGCGATCGCGCCGCCTCGCCCATCTTCGACCGCGAACATGCGATCGGCTGTGAAGTGTGCTCCCTGGTCACCATCGAGCACGAGCATGGCGCGAGCTGCCCGCGGTGCCACGTCGCCCTCCATCACCGAAAGCCGAACAGCATCAGCCGCACCTGGGCGCTCGTGATCGCCGCCGCGATTCTCTACGTGCCGGCCAATCTCTATCCGGTTCTCACCGTGGTGCAGCTCGGCGCCGGTGCCCCCAGCACGATCCTCGGCGGCGTCGAGGAGCTGATCTCCTCAGGCATGTACCCGCTCGCCGCGCTGGTGTTCTTCGCCAGCATCGCGATCCCGATGCTGAAGCTGATCGGCCTGGCGATCATGCTGGTCACGACGCAGACCGGCCGCACCGGATGGCTGCGTGACCGGACGAAGCTCTACCACATCGTTCGCTTCGTGGGCCGCTGGTCGATGATCGACATCTTCATGGAGGCGCTCCTCGGCGCCCTGGTGCGGTTCGGCAATGCGGTGACGATCGAGCCGGGGATCGGCGCGGTCGCGTTCTGCGCGGTGGTCATCCTGACGATGCTTGCCGCCGAGTACTTCGATCCGCGCCTGATGTGGGATGCGGGCGAGACGCGCGGTGCCGCTCTCGGCGAGTATCGACTGACCGCTTGATTACAACTTTCTGCGCCGGACGACAGACAGCGGTCTCTTTCGGGTGGTCCGATCGGCGCGAACGCTCACAATCTGCATAGCGTGCTTGCGTGAGCCAAGCCTAGCGTCGGCCGACCGTGGGTCGTCGCGCGTTGCAAATTGCGGCACAGCGCCGAGGGCCGGACCTCGAAAGGTAAGCGCATGCCGGGGAGTTCGACTGGCAGCTTCACGGATGCCGCGGACTACCAGGAAAGCCTCGTAGACCTGATCTCGGAGATCGTCGTCACACAGGCAGGCGCATTCCACGCCCGTGTGACGAGGGCGAGCCTTCGCAAGTTGCAGATCCTGCGGGCGCAGGAGACGACATCACGCGTTGCCTTCTTCACCTTTTCGCCGCAATCGGTGTTCGTATCTTTCGCGGCCGATTTCGTTCGACCTCTGATCTGGCGCGGCGTCGCGCTCCAGCCCGGAGAGGTCATGCTTCACGGCCGCGGCGAGCGCCTGCACCAGCGCATCGTCGGCGGCGGCGGCTGGGGCCTCATCTCGCTCTCGGCGGAATCGTTCGCCGGTTTCGGCAAGGCTCTGACCGGAGTGCCGCTCACCGTGCCGCGTCGCGGCCAGGTCCTACGACCGCAGGCCGCGGATCGGGCCAACCTCCTCCGTCTCCACGCAGCGGCGGCACGGCTCGCAGAGACGAACCCCCAAATGCTGGAACGTCCCGAGGTGGTCCGTGCCATGCGGCAGGAACTGGCCGAGGCATTGGTGACCTGCCTGAGCGGAGCGGACGTCCGCAACGGGTCCGCAACCCACGAACGCGCTGCCGACGTGATGAACAAGTTCGAGGCACTCCTGCTCAGCCGTCCCGGCATGCACTGGAGGATGACCGAAATTTCGGCAGCGCTCGGCGTTTCCGATCGTACGTTCCGCGTCTGCTGCGCCGCGTTCCTCGGCGTCAGTCCCCACCGCTACGTGCATTTGCGCCGCCTGCAGCTCGTGCGAGCGGCGATCCTCCGGGCCGATCCGATGACGACGCGGATCGCGGATCTCGCGGCAGAGGGCGGGTTTACCGATCTTGGTCGTTTCGCAGCAAGGTATCGCGCCGCGTATGGCGAAGCGCCGTCGATGACGCTGAGGCGCTCCGCCGTCGCTTGAGGCGACCGCCCGCCGA
This sequence comes from Acetobacteraceae bacterium, assembly GCA_036265085.1. Lineage (GTDB taxonomy): Bacteria > Pseudomonadota > Alphaproteobacteria > Acetobacterales > Acetobacteraceae > DATAPS01. Next base: position 4,469 of record DATAPS010000088.1, read on the forward strand.
AACGTGACGGTACGGACGATCCGGCCCTCCAGACGGTTCCGCATCTCCGCCGTGAATGCGACGCGGGAGTGTTCGCGCACATGACGCCGCGCCTCTCCGCGAGACGCGGGGAGACGGGGCCATGAGCGGACGATGCCGGGCGACGGCGCCGCGGTGCGCGCTCACTCCAGCAGCGGCTGGGCCAGGAACGGCTGGGCCAGGAGCGGCTGGCCGTAGCGGGTGAGATAGAAGCGGAACGGCCGATCGCGGGTCCCGGTGAACGGCGGCGGCTCCCGGGGCGGCGGCGGCAGGCCGGCGGCGGTGGCGGCCTTCTCGGCCGCCACCATCCGGGCGTGGGCGGCCCAGTCGATGGTGACGACATCGGCCTGCGAGGGCAGCCGCAGCAGATCGGGGATCTCGCCGATGCCGAGCATGCGGCAGAGCGGACGCAGGA
>DATAPS010000089.1:0-13066 GCA_036265085.1 Acetobacteraceae bacterium
CAAGGTCGGCCATGGACTCGACGATGGCCAGGCAGTCGGGCCGGCTGCCGATTTCGCGGACGAAACTCTGGTCGATCTTGATCTGTCGAACGGGAAACTTCTCAAGTAACTCAGCGATGAATATCCGGTTCCGAAGTCGTCGAGAACGGTCCGGACACCCAAGGAGCGGAGTTCGTAGAGCGTCGACAGGACGCGCTCGCTCTGATTCAGCAGCGCCGTCTCTGTGATCTCGAGTTCGACCCGCGACGGATCGATCCCCGTGAACGTCAGCGCATCCTGCAAGGTGCGCACGATGTTCTCGTCGCGAATCTGAACCGGAGAGAGATTGATCGCGATGTGATGCGGAGCCGGCCACGCGGCCGCGCTGAGGCAGGCCTCGCGAAGAACCCAGGCGCCGATCGGAACGATGAGGCCGGTCTCCTCGGCCAAGGGAATGAACTCCGCAGGCGAGATCATGCCTCGCATGGGATGCCGCCAGCAGATGAGCGCTTCGAAGCCGCTCACGCGCGTCGCCGCGATGTCGAAGACGGGCTGGTACCAGAGATCGAACTGGCCTTCCTCGAGAGCCGATCTGAGATCGAGCTCGATCTGACGGCGTGCTTGCAGCTCCGCATCCATCGACGGTTCGAAAAACCGGTAGGTGCGCCCGCCTGACCCCTTCGCGCGATAAAGGGCAAGATCCGCGTTGCGCAGGAGCTGTTCGGAGGCCGCGCCGGTTCGTTCGCACGACAGTGCGATCCCGACGCTGACGCCCACGACGGCCAGCTGACCATCCAGCCGGTAGGGAGCGCAAAGACTTTCGATGATCCGCTGAGCAAGGATTTCAGAGTCGGCCCGCCGATGGCTGGGAAACTGCAGGACGGCAAACTCGTCACCCCCGAGGCGTGCAACCATATCCCGGTCCCGCACGCAGGCCGAAAGCCGCTGCGCCACCTGCTCGAGCAGCTGATCGCCCATCCCATGGCCGAGCGTATCGTTAACGGCCTTGAACCCGTCGAGGTCGAGGCAAAGCACGGCGAAGGAGTCCATCTCTTGCGGCGCATGGAGCGCCCCCTCCAGACGGTTCTTCAGCAGAACGCGATTGGGCAAGCGGGTCAGCGCATCGTGATGCGCCATGAAGTTGATCTGCGCTTCGACACGACGCCGTTCCGTGATGTCTTCGTATGTCGCGACCCAGCCTCCGTCCGCCATCAACTGATGTGAGACGGAGATGGCCGAACCGCGGCTGTCCTCTCGGTGAAACGGGCGACTCTGGCGGGCCGTGACGAGCGTCTGGTGGGTCGCCCAGATGTCCTTGATCATGGCGGCCTCGAACCGTCCCGCGGACATGATGGTCTGGAAAACGGAATGGGCCGAGTCGCCGGAGACGATCGTCTCCGCGGGCAATCCGAACAGTTCGCGGAAGCGGGAGTTGCAAACGATCAGGTGCTGACTTGCGTCGACCATGCAGAGTGCTTGCGACATGTTGTTCAATGCCGCGTCGAACCGCGAATTCTGGACGTTGAGCGCACGATCCCGATCCTGAAGGACACGGTTCTGCGAGTGGATCTCCGCCACGGCGGATTGCGCTTGCCTATTCGCCTCCTCGAGCTGAGAACTGCTCGATCTCAGATCGGTGACCAGGCGCTGCACCCGCGCGTGTGCCCGCGTCAGCATCGAATAGTGCCATCTCGCGACCAACAACAGGATGACGCTGCACAGCAGCGAAGCGACGATGAGCGATGAGAAGATCCATTGCAGCGTGTCGAGCCTGTCGAGTTCGGCGGCGATCAAGGCACCGTTGTGCACATATGCCGCGGACGCGATGCGGGGCAGCTTCGGATTGAGCGGCAGCAGCGTCGCGAGCAGCCGATGAACGGCGCCCGGCTGTTTCAGATGCTCGATCTCGACTTCCGCACTGCCGATCGCGTCGCGCAGCTCGATCGAGAGCCGCAACAGCTCGGGATCGCTCCGGACGAAAGCCGCCGGCGCACCCTGGTTGAACAAGCTGACCTGGTTGACCACAAGCTCGTAGCCGAGCTTGACGTTCTGGGCAGTCACCTTGCCGTCGTCGTCGGCAAATCCAGCGACAAGGCTGGTGAAGCGATCGACCTGCAGGGCCGCCTGCGTGACCATCCAGGTGAGATTGTAGCGCGAGATCTCACGCAGCTCCGCCTTTTCCCTGACGATCAGAAGCGCCGTATACACCGCAAGCCCGAGCAGGAGCGCGGCCATTGCGGCAAACAGCGTTCTGATCCGCACGGGCGGTCGGCATCGTAAGTCCGGCGGTGCAGGCGCGGTCGGCGTCACAACAAGGCTACTTCACGATCAGCTGACTGACCTGCCATGCCGACCGGCTCGTATAAGTGGTGCTTCTCAGTATCGGGTTGCTGTCATAGGGATAGACAATAAAGAGCGGACCTTTATCGCGAATGGGCATGTAGTTGCCGTCACGCTTGAGGGCCAGTATGACACCGTACTGATCGAAATCACTCATCGGTATGTCGGTGGAGTAATCGTTCAGTGCGATTGCCGTCACACGGTCGCCTCTGGCTCCAACCGTGCGCATGAGCAGCGCCATCGGCACGCCTTCAAACGTTACGGGCGCATCGTACCAAGGCGTCTTGGTCGTGAATGAGCGCAGACCGGTCGCCTCCAGCATGGACCGGGTGAAGCTGGCGGCGTTTCCCGCAACGCTGATCTTTCCTGAGATCGTGAGGATCGGCTGTTCGGGGGTTGCTCCCTCCGCGTTGGCGCGCCGCGCCACGGGGGCGACCGCCGTGCCGAGCGCGGCAATCGCGAGTGAACAAAATCGACGGCGGCGAATCAACATGGTGACGAGTCTCCTCTCCCTGCCGTCGCCGAGAGTAGGAGCGCTAGGTTTAGGCTAGGTTAATCGCAGCGAAGCCCCATCTCGAGGGCCGCACATTCCGTCAGAAATTGCTTCTTAACGGCCTCGCCCTGCAACTCTCCGAAGCACGCCGTCGTCACCATGCGCGAATTTCGGCTTGCAAGGACGCCCCGATGGGTTTTGCACATGTGAACCGCAGAGATCCGCACCGCGATTCCGCGCGCGGCGGTGAGCTCGATGAGATGCTCGCCGATCTGCTTCACGAGCTCTTCCTGAATCTGCAAGCGCCCCGCGAAATGATCGACGATCCTGTCGTACTTTGACAGGCCGACGAGCTTTCCCTCCGCATTCGGTATGATGCCGATGAAGGCTTGCCCATAGATCGGCATCAAGTGATGCGCGCAGGTGGAGATGACCGAGATCGGACCCGTCACGATCAATTCGTCATACCCGGTCGCGTTGTCGAAGCTTGTGATGAGCGGCGGTTCGCAATATCTGCCGCGCAGGACGTCGCGCACCAGCATCTTCGCAACCCGCTGCGGGGTTTCACGCGTATTGTGGTCGTTCTTGTGGTCTATCTCGAGGATATCGAAGAGCTCGCTGATTTTCATCGCCGCCTCGGCGACCATCGCGTCGCGGTCGGGCGGGGCCATCGAGACCGACTCGTTCGCCCGGCGCGGGGTTGGAAGGCGGCGGACATTCGCGGTCACGACATCACCTTCGGATCAAATCCGGGATTCGGTCGCGAGCTGTGACGCCGCGCCGCAGGTGCATCCTTCCGCGTAACCATTGCCGCCGCGTTCCAGGGTCACGCGGTCGACACCGGTGATCGAGCGCCTGAGGTACTCGTAGATCCAGCGCGTCGTGTTCTCGAGCGTCGGCGTCTCGAGGCCCGGGACCTCGTTCAGGTAGCGGTGATCGAGTTCGCCCTTCAGCCGGTCGACGACCCGGTGCACATCGAGAAGGTCGTGCGACCAGCCGAATTGCGGATGGCGCTGTCCGCTCAGGTAGACCCGGGCGCGGAACGTATGGCCGTGAAGCGGTGTGTCGGCGGTCGTCTTATGCGCCGCGTCGAAGGTGAACTCGGTGTACGTTTCTTGCACAGCGCGACTCCCAGCAGGGTGTACGGCTCGAGCAGCCTCGATCACCCAGATCCACCCGGGTGGTAGCCGTACGTGATCACGCCCTGTCGTGAATAGGCAGTTGCACTGCGGTTTTCTGGGAAAATGATTTATAACCGCGGGAGCTCGCAGCCGAGTACCCGCGCTGCGTCGGCTCCGGCCATCCGCGACGTCGGCGTCGAAGCCGAGCCATCCGGCGGAGGTGCGGGTTTAGGCGATGACGTCGACGCGGGCATCGGCGAGCAGGCGTGTCGCGTCGAGGATCGCGGGGTTATCGCTCTTACTGTTGCAACGGCGGCGCGCGAAAGCGCCGGATGGCTAGGGCGGTGCTTTCAGGCGACACTTGGCGTCGACAAACTGCGGGCGAAGCCAGGGTAGCGCGGATGCGGCAAGCACAGCACACGCTGATCGTTTCGACGCGCGGCGCCGGATTGTGGGAGATCACGCGGGGCGTGCGGGCGTGGGTCGCGGCGCAAGGGATCGCGGCGGGGCTGCTGACGGTGTTCTGCCGCCACACCTCGGCCTCGCTGTTGATCCAGGAGAACGCCGACCCCGACGTGCGGACGGATCTGCTCCGCTTCTTCGCCGATCTCGCGCCGCGCACGCGGGGGTGGGTGCACGACGCGGAGGGCCCAGACGACATGCCCGCGCATGTGCGGAGCGCCCTAACCCAGACCCAGCTGGCGATCCCGGTCGCGGAGGGCGCGCTCGTGCTCGGGACGTGGCAGGGCATCTACCTGTTCGAGCACCGGGACGAAGCGCACCGCCGGGAGATCGTGCTGCACCTGATCGGGACATAGCGGCGGCTGATCGGCGCGGCGGCGCCTGTGAGTCACTGCTCAGTACCGATCAGAACGTGTAGCCGATGCCGGCTCCGACGTCCGTCGGATTGAGCCCCGTCTTCGCGACGATCGCGCTGCCGTTGAGGCGCGCTGTCGCGTCGTCGCGGCGATCAGCTCGGTGGCGATCGAGTCGGTAAAGAAGTAGCTGAAATCTGCCTCGGGTGCGGCAGAATTCGTTACGGATACATGTCAACCAATGACAGGGACGCTGCTCCACGAGTCTTGGGGCAGCACGCCCGCAGGCGCACGATGATGTCCCCAGTATGCTTTCCAGCCGGCGAGGCATTCAAGTCGAACGCATCCTGCGCCGCCGCCGGGATGATGCTTGCGGCCAGGGCGCCCCGATAGCAGCGCCGAAACGAACGGAGTACTTCACGTGCTGCTCCGAACATCGCTCGCTTCCAAAAAGGCGGCGCCACGATCGAGGCGGGCGTTGATCTGGCTCAAGCCCAATAAGCCTGGATGGAACGGATCGTGGCACTCTGGCGACAGCGGCCGCAATGCGGCGCTGATTCTGAGGCGGAACGCCGCACTACCGCACGCGGCGACGCGGCCTATGCCTCGCCGGTCGTCGGACGTTCCAGCACGGCTAATCCCCGAGCGCGATGCCGTCCCGCCTGGGGTCGGCAGCGCCGACCAGGCCGTTCCTGGTGACGCGAATGATGATGGTGCCGCTGTCCGCAGGACTGATGACCACTGTCTCCCCGCGGGCCTGCAGCGGCGCGGCCAGGCCGGTGAGGTTGGTGCCCGCCTCGAGCCGCACATCCGCGCCGGTCGTGACGATGCCCGGTGCGGCGACGGCCTGCTGCGGCGTACGGCCGAAGTCGAGCGAGTCGACCAGCGCCTCCGCGACATTCGAGATGATTGCGGTGCCCCCGACACCGCCGACGATCAGTTCGAGGTTGCCGTCGGCGCCGAACACGAAGGTGGGCGACATCGAGCTGCGTGGGCGCTTGCCGGGCTGCACCCGGTTGGCGACTGGGCGGCCATCGCGCTCCGGGACGAAGCTGAAATCGGTAAGCTCGTTGTTGAGGACGAAGCCGCGCACCAGGATGCGCGCGCCGAATCGGTCGTTGACGGTCGTGGTCATGGCGACCGCGTTGCCAGCGTCGTCGACCACCGCGAGATGGCTGGTGCCGTGCTCGGGCTGCGCCGGTGCGGGCGCGAGCGGCGGACCCGTCTGCGTCCAGTCGGGGTTGCCGGCGCGGGGCGCGAGGATGGCATGGTCACGGTCGATCAGCTGCGCGCGGACCAGGAGGTAATCCGGGTCGATCAACCCGCGAACCGGGACCGGTACGAAATCGCTATCGGCCAAGTAAAGCACCCGATCCGCATGCGCCAGGCGCTCGGCTTCCACCAGCAGGACGACGGCGTCTAGCTTCCAGGGCGCGTCCGGCTTGGCGGCGAGGGATGGGAGGTCGAAATGCGCGAGGATGCCGAGGGTCTGCTGGACGGCTACGCCGCCTGCCGAAGGCGGGCCGAAGCCGCAGACGCGACGGCCGCGATAGGGGCCGCACACAACCTCGCGCTGCTTGGCGCGATACGCGCCGAGATCGTCCACCGTCAGCAGGCCGGGATTCGGGTCGGTGCGGACGGCCGTCGCGATGTCCGCCGCGATCGGGCCGGTCGCGAGCGCCTTCGCGCCGTCCGACGCGACGGCGCGAAGCGTGTCGGCGAGCGGGCGATTGGTGAAGGTGGCGCCCGCCTGCAGCGGCTGGCCGGATGGACGAAACATCCCGAGGATTGCCGCTTGGCGCTGGAGCGTCGCGGCATCGGCTTCAGACGCTTCGGCCAGGCGCTTCGGCACTGCGACGCCACTCTCGGCGAGACGGATCGCGTCGGCGAACAAGTCGGCCCAGGGCAGCTTGCCGTGCGCCGCTTGCGCCTCCTGCAGCATCGCGACGACGCCAGGGGCGCCGACGGCGCGTCCGCCGATGCCGGCCTCGCGATAGGGGAGCGGCTGCCCCTGACGGTCGAGAAACAGGTCGGGGCCGGCGGCGGCGGGCGCGGCCTCGCGGCCGTCCCAGGCTGTCACCGTCTTCGCCGCGGCGTCGTAGTACAGGAGCACCGCCCCGCCGCCGATGCCGGAGGCCTGCGGCTCGACGAGGGCGAGGACCATCTGCGCGGCGATCGCGGCGTCGATCGCGGATCCACCTTTGCGAAGGACCGCGAGCCCGGCTTCGGACGCGGCCGGGCTTTCGGTTACGATGATATGATGGTGCGGCGCCGGCGTATCGGCATGGGCATGCGGGGCGAGTGAAAGTGCGCCGGTCAGGAGCAGGCCGGCGAGGCCTTGGACGGATCGCTTCTTCATAATCGCGCCGGGGTCGTGGTGGCCGCATGTTGCCAGCGCAACGGCGGCCTGGGAACCTTGCCGGATGAGCGGGGAGATGAGCGCGCGCGGGTTGCGTGGCCGCCGGTCGGATGCCGGTGGCCGCGCCGCCGAGAGCCGGGCGGGAGCGGCGCTCGCGGCCGACGGCTGGCGGGTGCTAGGGCGGCGGATTCGCACCGAGGCCGGCGAGGTCGATCTGGTGGCCGAGAAGGCGGGAGTGGTGGCGTTCGTGGAGGTAAAGAGCCGCGCGACGCTCGCCGAAGCCGCGTTCGCGCTGACCCCGCGACAGCGCGGCCGGCTGATGGCGGCCGCCGACATCCTGCTCGCGGCCCATCCCGAGTGGGGAGCCGAGGGCGTACGGTTCGACGTGGTGCTGGTCGATGCGGCCGGCGCAGTGCGCCGGCTCGCAGACGCATTCCGGCGGGAAGCCTGATCGCCCTCGCAACTCGGCCGCGGGATGACGAGTTATTCGGACTGGATGGAGCTCATGCCATGACGCGCTTTCGCTTGCCGCTAAGCGCCCTCGCGGTCCTCGCGGCGGCGCCGTTCACCGCTTCCCCGGTGGCGGCCCAGCCCGCGCCCCGCTATCCGGCGCCGGCCTATCCCGCTCCCGGCTATCCGCCTCCTGGCTATGCCGCGCCGGGGTACCCTCCTCCCGGCTATCCGGCGCCCGGCCCGACGTCCGTTCCTGGCCCGGGCCTCAATCCCCCGCCCGCCCCGCCTGGCGTGGTCTACAAGCGGCCGGACAATGTCGTCGGCACCGGCCAGTCGCTCCCGTTGTCGAACAGCGCGAGCAACATCAACGGCGCCAATACACGCTCCGTGATCGCGCCGCGCCTGCCCCCGCCCCCCATCCCGGAGGGTGCGCCGCCGGCTGCATTCCTGCAGGCGGCGCGCGCGGCGCTTGCAGCCGGCCGTACCGGTGAGGCCCAGGAGTCCCTCGAACGCGCTGAGACGCGCACGCTCGACCGGTCGGTCCCCTATAGCGGAACAGGGCAGCCGAGCGGGCAGCCGCTGGTGCAGCAGATCAGTAGCGCGTTGCAAGCCCTGTCGACGGGCAATATCGGTGGGACGATGCAGATGATCGACGCGGCTCTGGCAAATCCGGAGGCGGCGGCGCTATGAAGCTGCCGGCTAGCGTTCTCGACGGCAAATAGCTGAGATGTCGAAATGATGGGCTGATCTTCCCTGCGGAACTCCTATGTCGAGGTTGGATTCCGATGGACTTGCCTGTGATGAAAAGTGCCGATTCGTATGCCTTCGCCGTGTTGCGGATTGTTTCGGGATTGCTGTTCTTGGAGCACGGGAGCGCCAAGCTGCTGGGTTTTCCCCATAGTCCCGCTTACGACCATCTCAACGTCGTCTCGCTCACCGGCGCTTCCGGATTGATCGAGCTGATCGGGGGCGGGCTGGTTGCGGTCGGGTTTGGCACCCGGATCGCCGCGTTCATTATGTCGGGCGAGATGGCGTTTGCCTATTTCATGTCGCACGCGCAGCGCGGCTTCTTTCCGGCCCTCAACGGGGGCGATGCCGCCATCCTCTACTGCTTCCTGTTCCTGTATTTCGCCGCCGCGGGCGCCGGCCCGCTGAGCCTTGACCACGCATTGCGGCGCGAACGGGTACGCACGCCCGAACTCACCGGTGTGGCGGACTGACCCGGCGCGGGTTTACCGCAGGCGGTTCCGGGAGTAGATTGACCGGCTAACCGATAGCCGCGGCGCGGCGCGATTCGCCCGGCGGCCCCCAACCGAGATGAGCTAAGTGAGCGACCAGCCCGAGGACCCCAAAGGTCCTTCCGACATGATGCCCGTGATGCTCGAGGAGGAGATGCGCCGCTCCTACCTCGACTATGCGATGTCGGTGATCGTCAGTCGCGCGTTGCCTGACGCGAGGGACGGACTGAAGCCGGTGCACCGGCGTATCCTGTACGCGATGCAGGAGGCAGGCTACACCCCCGACAAGCCGTATCGCAAATCGGCGCGCGTGGTCGGCGAGGTGATGGGCAAGTATCACCCGCATGGAGACGCTGCGATCTACGACGCCATGGTGCGCATGGCGCAGACGTTCTCGATGCGTGTGCGGCTGATCGACGGGCAAGGCAATTTCGGCTCGGTCGACGGCGATAGCCCGGCGGCGATGCGGTACACCGAGGTGCGGCTCGCGCGTGCGGCCGGCTTGCTGCTCGAGGACATTGACCGCGACACCGTCGACTTCATCCCGAATTACGACGAGAGCGAGCGCGAGCCGCGCGTCCTGCCGGCGCAGTTCCCGAACCTGCTGATCAACGGCGGCAACGGCATCGCCGTCGGGATGGCGACCAACATTCCGACGCACAATCCCGCCGAGATCATCGACGCCACGCTCGCGCTGATCGCCGAACCGTCGCTCACGTTGGATGACCTGATGCGCATCGTCCCCGGTCCGGATTTTCCGACCGGCGGCATGATTATCGGGCGCGCCGGCATCCGGTCGGCCTTCGAGACGGGACGCGGCAGCATCGTCCTGCGGGCCAAGGCCGAATTCGAGGAAATCCGGCGCGACCGGACGGCGATCATCATCACCGAGATCCCGTATCAGGTTAACAAGGCGACGCTACTCGAGAAGATCGGAGAGTTCGTCCGCAACAAACAGATCGAGGGTATCTCCGAGCTGCGCGACGAGAGCGACCGGTCCGGCATGCGCGTTGTCATCGAGCTCAAGCGCGAGGCGACGCCGGAGGTGGTGCTCAACCAGCTGTTCCGGTTCACGCAGCTGCAGACCACGTTCGGCGTGAACATGGTGGCGCTCGACAGTGGACGTCCCAGGCTGATGGGCCTCAAGGACGCGCTGCAGATCTTCATCCGCTTCCGCGAGGATGTGATCCTGCGGCGCGCGCGGCACGATCTGTCCAAGGCGCGCGAGCGGGCGCATCTGCTGGTCGGGCTCGCGATCGCGGTCGCCAACATCGATGAGGTGATTCGGCTGATCCGCGCAAGCGCCGACGCGGCCGCTGCCCGCGCCGCCCTGATGGGGCGGGACTGGCCAGCCGCCGACGTCGCGCCCTTGCTCGCGCTGATAGAGGACGAGCGCAACGTGCTCACCACCGGGAAAACGGTGCGCCTGACTGAGGAGCAGGCGCGCGGCATCCTCGATCTTCGGCTGCAGCGGCTGACCGGGCTCGAGCGGAGCAAGATCGACGAGGAGATGGGCGAGGTTGCCGCCAAGATCGGCGAGCTCCTGCACGTCATCGGCAGCCATCCGCGCCGGATGGAGGTGATGCGCGACGAGCTCGCCAGGGCCCGCGCAGAGCTGGTTTCGCCGCGGCTGTCGACGATCGTGGACGCGGCGGCGGATCAGGACGATGAGAGCCTGATCGAGCCGGGGCAGATGGTCGTCACCATCACGCGCGACGGCTTTATCAAACGGACACCCCTCGAGACGTTCAGGCAGCAGAACCGCGGCGGACGAGGGCGGAGTGCGGCGCAGACCCGCGGCGACGATATCGTCACGCGTAGCTTCAATGCGCACACGCATCAGTGGGTATTGTTCTTCTCGTCGGGCGGCAAGGCGTTTCGCGAGAAGGTGTGGAGGCTGCCGGAAGCTGGGCCGACGGCGAAAGGCCGAGCGCTGGTCAACATGCTTCCCGAACTGGGCGCCGACACGATCACAGCGGTGCTGCCGCTGCCACAGGACGAGACGCTGTGGGACAGCCTGCACCTCGTCTTTGCGACCGGCCAGGGGAATGTGCGGCGCAACCGGCTGTCCGATTTCCGTAACGTCCGCGCGGCCGGACTGATCGCGATGAAGTTGGACGGCGACGATCGGCTGATCGGCGTCGCAACCTGTCGGGAAGGCGACGACGTGTTCCTGGCGACGCGGCTCGGCCGCTGCATCCGCTTCCAGATCAGCGACGACACGCTGCGCGTGTTTGCCGGGCGCGACAGCTCGGGCGTGCGCGGCATCAAGCTCGCGAACGGCAGCAAGGGCGACGAGGTCATCAGCCTCTCGATCCTGCGGCATGTCGACGCGAGCCCGGAGGAGCGTCTCGCCTATCTGAAAATCGCAGCCGCGCGGCGCCGCAATGGCGAGGAGGAAAACGGCGACAGCGCGCCGGAGCTCGACGAGGAATCGGGCGAAGGCGAGGTTACACTGACTCCCGAGCGCGTCGAGCAGCTCGAAGAGGCGGAAGAATTCCTGCTGACGGTCACCAATTTCGGCTTCGGGAAGCGTACGTCCGCCTACGAGTATCGCGTGACCGGCCGGGGCGGGCAGGGGATCACCAACATCACGCTCAGCCCGCGAACCGGCACCGCTGTCGCCGGCACTATGCCCGTGCGTACGGGAGACGATGTCATGCTGGTCACAGACGCGGGACGGCTGATCCGCGTGCCGATCGATCAGGTGCGCATCACCGGGCGCAGTGCGATGGGCGTGACAATCTTCCGCCACGACGCCGGCGAGCACGTGACCAGCGTCTTCCCCGTGGTTGAGACGCAGGATGGCGACGATGCCGGCCCGGCCGAACCCGGTGACGAGGAGCCGAGCGCGTCGTGACGGGCGAGATCGTCGGGCTCTATCCCGGCACCTTCGACCCGATCACCAACGGGCATCTCGACATCATCGGGCGCGCGGCGCGGATCGTGCAGCGGCTCGTCGTGGGCGTGGCGCTCAATGCCGGCAAGGCGCCGCTGTTCGCGCACGAGGAGCGCACCGAGCTCGTCCGCGCGGAGACCGCCGTCATCATGGCGCGCACCGGGACGCCGATCGAAGTCAAGCAGTTCGACAGCCTGCTGATCCAGTTCGCGCGCGAGGTCGGCGCCCGCACGATCATCCGCGGACTTCGTGCGGTCACTGATTTCGACTACGAATTCGCCATGGCGGGGATGAACTATCGGCTGGACAGCGGGACGGAGACGGTGTTCCTCATGGCGAGTGAGCGGCATCAATTCATCTCGTCGCGGCTGGTCAAGGAAGTCGCGCAACTGGGCGGAGACATCGCCTCCTTCGTGCCGCCGCTCACGCTGGAACGGACCCTCTCGCGGCTGAAATCCTGACCGCGCCTTTAGGGAGATATCGCATGCGTCGTCGCTCGCTGTTCGCCGGTGCGGCAAAAGCCGTGCTGCTTTCCACCACTTTCGCAGGAATCGAGATGAGTGAAGCCGAAGCGGCGACCGATCCGCAGAACACGGTCTACCTGGACCTCAAGGACGGGCGTGTCGTGATTCAACTGCTGCCGGAGCTGGCGCCGAAAGCCGTCGAGCGCGTCAAGACGCTTAGCAAGCGCGGCTTCTATGACGGCACGCCGTTCCATCGCGTGATCGAGGGCTTCATGGCGCAGGGCGGCGACCCGACGGGCACCGGCACCGGCGGCAGCGATCTCGGCCCGGTGCCGGCTGAGTTCACGCGGGCGAAGCACTTCCTGCGCGGCACCGTCGGCGCCGCCAGGTCGTCCGACCCGAACTCGGCGGACAGCCAGTTCTTCATCATGTTCGCCCCGGCGGCGAGCCTCGACGGGCAGTATACGATCTGGGGTCAGGTCACGTCCGGCATGGAGTACGTCGACAAGATCAAGCGCGGCACCGGCCCGAACGGCCTCGTGCCGCCGCCGCCGGATCGGATCGTGCACATGCGCCTTGCCGCTGACGTCAAGAGCTGATGCTTGACGACCGCGGCGGCTTGACGTTCAAGCCGCCGCACCGAGGTTGCATGTAAAGGTGATGGAGAGCCCGTAGCTCAGTCGGTAGAGCACGAGACTTTTAATCTTGGGGCCGTGGGTTCGAATCCCACCGGGCTCACCAAGTCAACAGACTGATTTGAAAGGAAGATCTGGCTCGATGGGTTCGACTAACCTGATAAACCCGTGCAGTGCTGACGGGACATTGACAGGACGCAGTAATCAGGCCCGCGGGTACGTCGCTACTCGCTCCCCACGCCACACGCTCGCGGTCCTGTCGGCCCGAGA
>DATAPS010000090.1:0-4048 GCA_036265085.1 Acetobacteraceae bacterium
CCTAAGCCAAGCCTCGGTCTGCGGTCGGCTGATCTCGGAACGTCCCGTGATGATCACGGCACGGTCGGGGGGGAATGCGGGCAGCCGCGCGAACGGCTGCAGCGCGTCCCGCCGCCGCAGCGCCTCGGCGATATCCGCCGCGTACTCCGCGCGCGACCGGTCCGGCAGGAAGACGCCGTCGAGAGCAAGCCCGATGAATGGCAGTTCCGTCCTCCGGTCAGCTGGCGCTCCGGTCGCCCGCAGCGCGCGGGCGGCGGGCGTGCTTTCGCCGCGCTCCCACGGCAGCCGAAACAGCGTCCGCATCGGATGCGAGAAGTCGGGCACGAACGCCGTCGTTTCCGGATCGTGCACAATGGTCAGCGTCAGACAGGGGAAGCCTTCGGCGACGAGCGCGTTGCGGACAGCGCCGAGCGTCTCGCCGGTCGCGCAGCAATCGTCGACGAGAACGACGCGGCCGGGTGGGGGCGCCGCACCGACCCATGCCACCGCACGGCTGCGTCGTTCGAACGAGATCACAGAGAGCGGCAGCGCGAGCGCGCACGCAACCATGGTGGCTGGCACGAGGCCGCCGCGGGCGATGCCGGCGACGCAATCGGGCCGCCATTCAGCGACGCCACCGATGAGCGCGGAAACCATGCGTTCCGCCTGGTCGTAGCCGATGAAGGTCGGCGTCACGTCAGTCCGCAGCCCCTTCCAAGCTGAGGACCGGCGGGACGCCGCGGCGGCCCCGCCGCGTTTCACGAGGTCGGCTGGAGCGAGGGCGCTTAAGGATGAGACAGCGGGCACGCGGCCGATTGTATCGGCCTCTGCGTCATCTGCGAACCCGTGTCTCGCCCGAATGTCGCCGCACCTGGCGGGCCGGACTGCGGCAGGTCAGAGCATTTCGATGACGATCTCCTCGCGGCCCAGGCTGAGCGTGACACCCTGCTGCGTTCCGGTGAGATGGAGAACCACTCCGGCATTGTTGCGAAGCCAAAGATCGGCAGCGCCCGACCGGACGAGACCAGGTCCGCCGCTGTTCTGCGTGTAGATTCCTTTGAAGTCGGCGAGCTTGTGGAGGTTGTAGACCTCGCCGCTGGCCGTCGTATCGGCTGCGCCGCCGCCGCCCGTCACGCCACCTACCAGCTGGAACGGATAGGACTGACCCTGGAAGGTCAGCGTGCCCTTGCCGCCCGTGGCGCCGGCTGCAATGACCTCCGTCAGGGTCACGGTTCCATCCGGGGACATCCCGGCGACGCTCTGCGGGCCTGGCTTCGCCATGTTCGAGCATGCGCTTACCATCAGGAGCACGGCGCATATCCGGAGGCCGGCGATTGCGTTGAAGGGACGTAGCGCGTTCATAGGAATTCCTCGTCTGCAGCGCGGCATGATTCGGTGGCTCCTCGCATATCGCGTCGCGGCGAATGGAGGGTTTGCCGATCGCAGTTCCGAGACTTGGCTGCTCGTTAGCGGGTCCGCCTATGCATTTCCGGCAACCGCCGGCGATTTCGTTAGCGCGGCGCGAAGACAGCACGCCCAGCATTTAGGCGTGAGCGTATCCGCGAGGACGACGCCCACGCCCATTCGACGGCGGCTTTACCGGCGCGGGGCGCCGGTCGGATCGTTGATCAGTCGCCGAGATATGCGACGTCGACGGGCCTCGACTGCGGGGCGGACCGAACGCGGTTCTGGACCTCCCACGTCCGCACTGCATGCGGCGGAGCCGCCGGTTCCGGCAGCCGCGGCGATACGGCCGGCACGCTCAATTCCCGCGATCCGGCTGGTGCCCCAAGCGCGGCGCATGCGCCACCCGTGCCGCTGACGTTCACGATCGGTGCGGCGCCGTTCCCCCGGTAGGTGATGCGTTGCGTACAAGTCCCGCGGCCGTCGCTGACGGAAGTGACGACGACTCCGGCCAAGCCTTCGCCAGCGGGAAACGTATGCATGCCCGCTTGCCATGTCCGGGCGGGATCGGTCCAAGCGGGCATCGCAAATGCGCGCTCCATCCGGTTCATCATGGCATCGACTTCACGAAACATCGCTGCCGGGTCTGGCATGGCGGGCGCCGGAAACGCCGAATCGAACATCGCGCCGACCGGCGCGGCGTTCAGGGATGCGCCCGCCGGCACGATGATGACGGTAGTGCCCGGTCGCACCTCGATTACACGCTCGCGGGTAGGGCTCTGTGCAATGGCGGTGCTTGCCGCGCAGCACAGTCCGAGCGCCGCGAGCCCGGCGAATGCGGCAGTTCTGGGATTTGGCATCGGTCTTCACCCTCGACTGGTTCGGAGATCATCAAGCTAATGAAGCAGCTATGCAGTCTCCACTACTGCGCGCTGAGCCGTGAATGAAGAATTCGCAAGGCGATCAGGCGGCGGCGACTGCGTCGTGGGCGGAGGTCTCCCGACCCGCGAAATCCTGGATGAATTGCCAAGCGACACGTCCCGAGCGCGAGCCGCGCGTAACCGACCATTCCACCGCCGCGGCACGCAGGTCGTCCGGGGCCACGGCGATCCCGAAGGCGCGCGCGTAGTCCTCCACCATGGCGAAGAACGTGTCCTGGTCGCAGTTGTGAAAGCCCAGCCACAGGCCGAAGCGGTCCGACAGTGACACCTTCTCCTCTGTCGCCTCCGACGGGTTGATCGCGGTCGAGCGCTCGTTCTCGATCATGTCGCGCGGCATGAGGTGGCGGCGGTTGGAGGTCGCGTAGAACAGGACGTTGTCCGGCCGCCCCTCGATGCCACCGTCGAGCACCGATTTCAGCGCCTTGTAGTCCGCGTCCTCGCGCTCGA
This sequence comes from Acetobacteraceae bacterium, assembly GCA_036265085.1. Lineage (GTDB taxonomy): Bacteria > Pseudomonadota > Alphaproteobacteria > Acetobacterales > Acetobacteraceae > DATAPS01. The sequence continues at coordinate 2,772 of DATAPS010000090.1, forward strand.
AGGAGAGGTCGTCGCAGAAGATCAGGCAGCGCCGCTTCTCGTTACGAAGTACGCGAAGCAGCGACGGCAGCGTTGTGATGTCCTCGCGATGAATCTCGATCAGCGCGAGGCTGGCCGGGATGTCCTCGAGGATGGCGGCGTGGACCGCCTTCACAAGCGATGACTTGCCCATCCCACGCGCGCCCCAGAGCATCGCGTTGTTGGCGGGCAGCCCGCGGGCGAAGCTGCGGGTGTTGCCGAGCAGGATCGTCTTCTGCCGGTCGATGCCGTGCAGCAGCGCGAGCGGCACGCGGGAGACACGCGGCACCGGATCAAGCCGAAGCCGTTCGGGGTGCCAGACGAAAGCGTCGGCCGCGCACAGGTCGACCGGGGCGGGGGCGGGCGGGGCGAGCCGCTCCAGGGCCGCGGCGATCCGCTCCAGCACGCGCTCATCCATTCCCACTCCGCTCCTTGCGCAACTTGACCGCGTGGCGGCGGAAACTATGGTCCCGCCCCATCCACCGCAACCCGGACACCCGATGCTGATCTCGCCCGCCTACGCTCAGGACGCCGCTGGCCTGCTGGGAGGCGCCACGCAATTCCTGCCGTTGGTACTGATCTTCGGCGTGTTCTACTTTCTGCTGATCCGTCCCCAGCAGCAGCGCGCGAAGGAGACGCGCAGCATGCTCGCCGCCCTCAAGCGCGGCGACCGCGTGGTGACCGGCGGCGGGATCATCGGCGTCGTGCAGCGGGTAAAGGAGAACAACGAGGTCGAGGTGGAGATCGGGCCGAACATGCGCGTCACTGTGCTGCGCGAGACGATCTCCAGCGTCATCAACCCGCGGGCGGCGAACGACACGACGCCGGTGAAGACCTAGGGCGGACCCTTCGGTCCGCCCCGGCAGCCTTCAGAGCTTGGCGGCCGCGAACTCGTAGTTCGCCAGTTTGTCCAGCCAGTTCTGCACGTAGTCCGGCCGGCGATTTTGGAAGTCCAGGTAGTAGCTGTGCTCCCACACATCGATGCCGAGCAGGGCCTCGCCCTCGCCGGTCGCGAGCGGGTTCGAGCCGTTCGGCGTCTTGGTCACCTTCAGCTTGCCGTCGCTGCCCTTCACCAGCCACGCCCAGCCCGAACCGAACTGCGTGGTCGCCGCGGTCTTGAAGGCGTCCTTGAACTGCTGCACGCCACCGAAGTCGGACGTGATCTTCTGCTCGAGCTTGCCGGGGATCTTGCCGCCCTCGGTGGGCGACATCGCCTGCCAGAAGAGGATGTGGTTCCAGTGCTGGCCGGCGTTGTTGAA
>DATAPS010000091.1:0-3116 GCA_036265085.1 Acetobacteraceae bacterium
AACGGGCTGATCACCACGGTCGGGCGGATCGAGCCTTTCATCGTCACGCTCGGGACGATGGGCATCCTGCGCGCGCTGATCACCTATCTCGCGGATGGCGGCTCGCTGACCATCCGCGATCGCGGACTCGGCGCACTGCTGCGTCCGATCTATTTCGGCGAGGCCGCTGGCGTGCCGATCCCGGTGATCGTCGTCCTCGCGATCGCCGCTGTCAGCGCGCTCGTGCTGAACCGCACGCCGTTCGGCCGCCACGTCGTCGCGACCGGCGCCTCCGAGGACGTCGCCCGCTACACCGGCATTCCCGTCGGCCGCGTCCGCACCGTCACGTATGTCATCCAGGGCGTCTGCGTCGGCATCGCGACGATCCTCTACGTCCCTCGTCTCAGCTCGGCGACGCCCAGCACCGGCCTGCTCTGGGAACTCCAGGCGATCACCGCGGTCGTCATCGGCGGCACGCCGTTGCGGGGCGGAACCGGGCGGATCTGGGGCACCGTCGCGGGCGCGATCATTCTCACCGTGGTCGGCAACATCATGGTTCTCTCCGACCTCGTGAGCGAATATCTGATCGGCGCGGTGCAGGGTGCGATCATCATCGTCGCGATGCTGGTGCAGCGCAGCCTGTCGCGAACCACACGCTAGAAACGCCCGGAGGGGAAACGCCATGAAGAAGCTCTTGCTCGCGGCGACGTTCGTCACCGCCTTCGCCGCCGCTGCCGCCGCGCAGCAGCAGAGGGTGACGGTGGCCGTCTCGGTCCCCTCCGCGGATCACGGCTGGACCGGCGGCGTGCTCTATGCCGCGAAGAAGGAAGCGGAGCTGCTGACGAAGGCATACCCGGGCCTGTCGATCGTGGTGAAGCCGTCGCCGAGTGCGGCCGACCAGGCGAGCGCGCTCGAGGATCTGATGGCCGGGCAGAAGCTCGACGCCCTGGTGGTGCTGCCGCAGAATTCCGACGAGCTGACCGAGGCCGTCAAGTCGGTGAAGGGCAAGGGCGTCTTCGTCACCGTCGTCGACCGCGGGCTCAAGGACACGTCGATCCAGGACGTCTACGTGGCCGGCAACAACCCGGAACTCGGCCGCGTCTCCGGCGCGTATTTCAAGCAGGCGCTCGGCGGCAAGGGCGACATCGTCGTGCTGCGCGGCATCCCCACCGTGATCGACAACGAGCGCGTGGATGCGTTCAAGCAGGCGATCGCCGGCACGCAGATCAACATCATCGACATCCAGTACGCGAACTGGAACCGCGACGACGGCTTCAAGGTGATGCAGGATTTCCTCGCCAAGCACCCGAAGATCGACGCGGTCTGGGCGCAGGACGACGACATCGCGATCGGCGTACTGCAGGCGATCCAGCAGGCCAACCGCTCGGACATCAAGTTCGTCATCGGCGGCGCGGGGATGAAGGACATGATCAAGCGGGTGATGGACGGCGACAAGCTGATGCCGGTCGACGTGCTCTATCCCCCGACGATGATCGCGACCGCGATGGACGTCACGGTCGCGCATTTCATCGCCAACGCACCGGTGCGGGGGACGTATCTGATCAGCAGCCCGCTGATCACCAAGGAGAACGCGAAGGAATACTACGATCCGAATTCGCCCTTCTGAAACGCGAATGCGCGGGGGCCGCCGATGATCCGGTGGCTCCTGCGCCGGCTCGTGCAAGCGGCGTTCATCGTGCTCGCGATGACGGTGATCGTGTTCGTCGGCCTGCACGTCATCGGCAATCCGGTCGACATCCTGATCTCGCCGGAAGCGGACCAGGCCGAGCGGGCGCGGGCGATCGCGGCGCTCGGGCTCGACCGCCCGCTGGTCGAGCAATACGGCGTGTTCCTTTGGGCCGCGCTGCACGGCGATCTCGGCCGCAGCTTCGTATTCAACGAACCCGCGCTGCGGCTGATCGCGCAACGGATGCCCGCGACGCTGGAGCTCGCGGTCTCCGCCGTGTTGCTTGCCACCGTCATCGGCATTCCGCTCGGGATGTACGCGGGGCTCTACCCCAATTCGGTGTTTTCGCGTGCGGCGATGGCGGGCAGCATCCTCGGCTTCTCGCTGCCGACGTTCTGGGTCGGGCTGATGCTCATCATGGTGTTCGCCGTCTACCTCGGCTGGCTGCCGAGCACGGGACGCGGGCAGACGGTGACGGTGCTCGGGATGCAGTGGTCGTTCCTGACCTGGGATGGCCTGAGGCACATGGCGATGCCGGCGCTGAACCTGGCGCTCGGCAACATCGCGCTGACCTTGCGGCTGACGCGCGCGGGGGTGCGGGAGAACCTGCCGCTCGATTACGTCAAGTTCGCCCGCGCCAAGGGCCTGTCGCCGTCGCGGGTGATCTTCGTGCACGTGATGAAGAACATCATGATCCCGGTGGTGACGGTGCTGGGATTGGAGTTCGGCAGCACCATCGCGTTCTCGGTGGTGACGGAGAGCGTGTTCGCCTGGCCGGGGATGGGCAAGCTCATCATCGACAGCATCAACGTGCTCGACCGGCCGGTGATCGTCGCCTACCTGATGATCATCGTGCTGCTGTTCGTCGTCATCAACCTCGTCGTCGACCTGCTCTACACCGTGCTCGATCCGCGGGTGCGGCTGGAAACGCGGGAATAGTAATTTCGATATCGTAACGACTACGGCGCGCAGAGGCACTGCGCGGCCATGCCGTTCCATAGCGTTATAGGGGCGTCAACACGGGGTTTGACGGCGGGCGTGCGAACCGCGGTCGGACCGTATCGACTGGACGAGCCCGCAGAGCGGGCGGCGGTATCGGCCTGCGAGCGCGGCGGCGGAGACGGCAACGGCCGGGCGGACTCCGCGCTCTGGCGAACGGGGCGCAGGCGAACGGGGCGCGGGCGGGCGAGCGGCTCGCGCGACGACGGGGCGCTCGGCGCGCGCGGCGCGCGCGCGCGGCGCGGCGCGGGCAGCGCGCCGGCCTTGAACCGGACGTAGAGGCTCGCGATCCGCAGCAGGCAGAACGCGAAGAAAGCGAGAAAGAGGATTCTGCCCAAGCTCATGCCGGCCGCGCCGGCAAGCTCCCGCCGCACCCCCTCCGCCGTGTCGGCGAGGCGGTCGAGGAAGGCGACCGGAGGGGTGGGGGACAAGCTCATGACCGGAATAAAAC
>DATAPS010000092.1:0-1724 GCA_036265085.1 Acetobacteraceae bacterium
GGCTGAACGTATCTGTCTGCAACGTATCCGTCTGCATCGGAGCTCTCCCCATATCCCGTTATTGGCGCGACATCTTTCGGCACGCGATCGTCGTAGCCTACATGACGCAGCAGTCGATCAGAACTGCTCGTCTGGGATTTCCTGCGCGTACGACGATCCAGCCTTCACCGCGGTCAGCAGCCCGCTCGCCCTCGGCAGGATCTGCTCTGCGTAGAAAGCCGCCGTCAGGATCTTGGTGCGGTAGAAGCCCTCCTCGCGGCCCGAGCCGAGCCGGGCGCGTGCGGCCAGCGCCGAACGCGCCATCTGCCAGCCGCCGCAGACATAGCCGGTCAGCATGAGGTAGTTGACCGAGGCGGCGAACGCCGCAACTTGATCGCTGCCGCCCGCCTGCAGCATCCAGTTGGTGGCCTGCTCCAGCGCCGTGATGCCGTCGGAGAGGTGTTCGCGGATCGCGACGAGATGCGAGCCGTCGGCCGTAGGCAGCTCCGCAGCCACCGAGCGCATCTCGGCTATCAGCGCCACCATGGCGGCGCCGCTGTCGCTGGCGAGCTTGCGGCCGACCAGGTCGGCCGCCTGGATGCCGGTGGTGCCCTCGTAGATCGGCGTGATGCGCGCGTCGCGCATGTGCTGGGCGGCGCCGGTCTCCTCGACGAAGCCCATGCCGCCGTGGACCTGCACGCCGAGTGAGGTGAGCTCGACACCCAACTCCGTGCACCAGCCCTTCAGCACCGGTATCAGCAGATCGACCCGCGCCTGTCTGCGCTTGCGCTCCGTCTCGTCGGGATGCGCGTGTGCAGCGTCGATCTCCGCGGCCATCACGTAGCTGAAGCTGCGCATCGCCTCGATCTGCGACTTCATGGTCAGCAGCATGCGGCGGACGTCGGGATGGTGGATGATCGCGACGCGATCGCCCGATTTCTTGCCGACCGGGCGCCCCTGGACCCGCTCCTTGGCGTAGTCGCGTGCCGCCTGGTAGGCGCGCTCTGCGATCGCGAGGCCCTGGAGCCCGACCTTCTGCCGCGCCTCGTTCATCATCGTGAACATATGGGCCAGGCCGCTGTTCTCCTCGCCGACAAGATAGCCGATCGCGCCTTCCTTCTCGCCGAAGCTCATCACGCAGGTCGGGCTCGCATGGATGCCGAGCTTGTGCTCGATGGAGGCGCAGACGACGTCGTTGCGGCCGTTCATCGCACCCGCGGAGTCGGTCAGGAACTTCGGCACGAGGAACAGCGAGATGCCTCGCGTTCCCTCCGGCGCGTCGGGCAGGCGAGCCAGCACGAGATGGACCACGTTGTCCGCCATGTCGTGGTCGCCCCATGTGATGAAGATCTTCTGTCCGAAGATCCGGTAATGGTCGCCCTCCCGCACCGCGCGGGTGCGCACGGCGGCGAGGTCCGAGCCCGCCTGCGGCTCGGTGAGATTCATCGTTCCGGTCCACTCGCCCGAGACCATCTTCGGCAGATAGGCCCGCTTCTGCCGCTCCGAGCCGTTGAGCTCGATGGCCTCGATCGCCCCGCGCGTCAGCATCGGACAGAGCGTGAACGCCATGTTGGCGCCGTTCCACATCTCCTCGACCAGCGCCGACAGCGCGCGCGGAAGGTTCTGACCCCCGAATTCCCGCGAACAGGAGAGGGCACTCCAGCCTCCGGACACAAACTGCCCGTAGGCTTGCTTCCAGCCGGGCGCGGTGCTGACTTGCGTATCGTGCCAGCGAACGCCCTCCT
>DATAPS010000093.1:0-3146 GCA_036265085.1 Acetobacteraceae bacterium
CTTGCACTGTTGATTCCTGCGGCAGCGCGATCGCAGCAGCCGCCCGCACCTCCCGCCGCGGGCACGCCGGTTCGGGTCGCCACCGTCAAGCTGGCGGACATTCCCGTACTCCTGCGAAATATCGGCGCGGTGCAGGCTTTCCAGTCCGTCCTGATCCGGGCGCGCGTCGACGGCACGCTCGACCAGATCTTCTTCACCGAAGGCCAGGCGGTGAAGATCGGTGACAAGCTTGCGCAGATCGATCCCCGGCCATATCTGGCGACCCTCGCGGCGGCCCAGGCGAAGAAGGCCGCCGACGAAGCGCAGCTCACGAACGCGAAGCTCGATCTAGCGCGATATCAGAATCTGGTCCGGAGCAACTTCGCCTCGCGCCAGCAGGTCGACACCCAGACGATGCAAGTGGCGCAATTCACGGCGAATTTGCAGGGCGACGAGGCCAACGTCGCGAGCGCGCAACTCAATCTCGACTACACGACGATCACCTCGCCGATCGACGGTCGCACCGGCCTCCGTCAGGTCGACATCGGCAATCTCATCCATGCTACCGATCCGACCGGGATCGTGTCGATTACGCAGATCAAGCCGATCTCCGTCGTGTTCACGCTGCCGCAGGACTCGCTGCCAGACGTTCGGTCGGCCATGAAAACGGGCACGCTGCCGGTGTTCGCGTACACGTCCGACGACAAGACGCTGCTTGGAACGGGACAGTTGCTGACGCCCGACAACGCGATCGACCAGGCGACCGGCACGATCCGCCTGAAGTCGACCTTTCCCAATGCCGATGAAAAGCTCTGGCCGGGCCAGTTCGTCAACGTCCGGCTCCAGGTCGGGACGCTGAACCGTGTCATGACGATCCCGTCGGAGGCCGTGCAGCGCGGGCCGAACGGCCTGTTCGTCTACTTGGCCAAGCCCGATATGACGGCCGCCGTGCAGCCGATCGAAGTGGGCCAGGACGACGGCGTGACCGCGGTGGTGACCAAGGGCCTGGACGAGCAAGCGCAGGTGGTGGTGAGCGGGCAGTCTCGGCTTCAGAATGGTGGGCGGATTGCAATTGTGCAGACCGGCAAGCCGAACAGCTGACACGGTAAAGCGCGCGCGGAGCTCCGGCTCGACGCCGGCGTTCGCGGCATTTGCGACAAGGACGGCCTCGAGCCGGGATGGAGCGTCAAGCGCATGAGCATCTCGACCCCGTTTATCCGTCGACCGGTGGCGACCTCGCTCGTGATGGCCGCCATCCTTCTGGTCGGTATCGCTGCCTATCCGCTGCTGCCCGTCGCTCCTCTCCCGCGCGTCGAATTTCCCACGATTCAGGTCAACGCGAAGCTCCCCGGCGGCGCCCCGGACATCATGGCCTCCACGGTCGCGCAGCCGCTCGAGCGACAGTTCTCGCAGATCGCCAGCATCACGCAGCTCACGTCAACGAGCGTGCTCGGCCAATCCTCGATTACCCTGCAGTTCGACCTCAACCGCAGCATCGACGGCGCTTCGCTCGACGTGCAGGCGGCAATCAACAATGCGGCGGGCCAGCTCCCGAAGACGATGCCGTCGCCGCCGTCCTTCTACAAGGTGAACCCTTCGGACTCGCCGATTCTGATCCTGGCGGTCCAGTCCGACGAGCTGCCGCTGATCGCGGTCGACGACTATGCCGACAACATACTCTCGCAGCAGATCTCGCAGATCGCCGGCGTGGCGCAGGTCTTCATCGGCGGCGAGCGCAAGCGCTCGGTGCACGTCCGGGTCGATCCCGCGCGTCTCGCGGCAATGAACCTGACGCTTGAGGACGTTCGTACCAGCCTTGTTAACGCAACCGTCGCCAACGCTAAAGGCACGGTGGAAGGCGAGCATAAGACCTTCACGATCGTCGACAACGACCAGATGACCAAAGCCGACGAGTATCAGAACGTCGTCGTCGCCTACCGGAACGGCGCGCCGATTCGGGTTCGCGACATCGGCGTGGCCGTGGACGCGCCGGAGAACTCCTATCTCGCCGGCTTTCAGAACGGGCACCTCGGCATCCAACTGGTCATCTTCAAGCAGCCGGACGCCAACATCCTCGAGACCGTCGACGGCGTCCGCGCTGCACTGCCGCATCTCGAAGCGGCAATCCCGCCTTCGGTTCACGTCAGCGTCGTCATGGACCGGACCGAGACGATCCGCGCGTCAGTCAAAGACGTCCAGTTCACGCTGATGCTGTCCATCGCGCTGGTCGTGATGGTGATCTTCGTCTTTCTCCGCAACGTATGGGCGACGATCATTCCGAGCGTCACCGTTCCGCTCGCGCTCATCGGCACGTTCGCGGTGATGTACCTGCTCGACTTCAGTCTCGATAACCTCTCGCTGATGGCGTTGACGATCGCCGTCGGCTTCGTGGTCGACGACGCGATCGTGATGTTGGAGAACATCTATCGCCACATCGAGGACGGCATGAAGCCGATGGAGGCGGCGATCAAGGGCGCCGGCGAGATCGGATTCACAATCGTCTCGATCAGCTGCTCGCTCATCGCGGTGTTCATCCCGCTGCTGCTGATGGGCGGAATCGTCGGGCGGCTGTTCCGCGAGTTCGCGATGACGGTGACGATCGCGGTCGTCGTCTCGGCGTTCGTGTCGCTCACGCTCACGCCGATGATGTGCTCACGCTTCCTGAGCAACCATCACGGCGGCCACAGCCTGCTCTATCGCATCGTAGAGAGCTTCTTCGACGGGCTGATCGGCTTCTACCGCCGGACGCTCGATATCGCGCTTCGGTTTCAGTTCATCACGCTACTCGTATTCTTTGCGACGCTGGCGACCACCGTCTACCTGTTCGTAACCATCCCCAAGGGGTTCTTCCCCGAGCAGGACAACGGAGTCATCATCGGGATTTCGGAGGGTGCGCAGGACATCTCCTTCAAGGCGATGGCCGACCGCTCGCTGGCTCTCGGGCAGGTCCTGCTGGACGATCCTGACGTCGCCGCCTACTCGATGTCGGTGGGCCCAGGTTCGGCCGGTCAGACCGAGAACAACGGCCGGTTCTTCATCTCACTCAAACCGCACGATCAGCGCACCGCGAGCGCGCAGGAGATCATCGCACGGCTGCGCCCGAAGCTCGCAAAGGTCGAGGGCGCGGCGCTGTTCCTGCAGGCCGGACAGGACATCCGTGTTGGTGG
>DATAPS010000094.1:0-2413 GCA_036265085.1 Acetobacteraceae bacterium
CAGGACATCCGTGTTGGTGGCCGCATCTCCAAGACGCAGTATCAATACACGCTGCAGGACGCGAATCTCGACGAGCTGTTCAACTGGGCGCCGAAGATCCTGGACAACCTGAAGAAGCTTCCGGAACTGCGTGACGTCACCAGCGATCAGCAGGTCGGAGGCGCATCTGCTGTCCTGACGATCGATCGCGACGCCGCATCGCGCTTCGGCATCCTGCCCTCCGTGATCGACGCGACGCTCTACGACGCTTTTGGGCAGAATCAAGTCACTCAGTATTTTACTCAGGTGAACTCGTATCACGTCATTCTCGAGGTACCGCCGTCCATGAGCGGCGACCTCGCGACCCTCAACAAGCTCTATGTGAAATCCGCGACCGGCCAAGCGGTGCCGCTGTCCACCTTCGTCAAAGTCGATTCCGGCAAGAGCGGACCGCTCTCGATCAGCCACCAGAGCCAGTTCCCGGCGATCACCATCTCCTTCAACCTCGCGCCAGCGACGGCGCTCGGGCAGGCGGTCAACGCGGTCAACACGGCCATGCAGCAGCTCGGAACGCCGGCGAGCCTGGCCGGCACGTTCCAGGGAACCGCGCAGGCGTTCCAGTCGTCGCTGTCGAGCCAGCCTTACCTGATCGCGGCGGCGCTGCTGGCCGTGTACATCATCCTCGGCATCTTGTACGAGAGCTACATCCTGCCGCTCACCATCATCTCGACGCTGCCGTCCGCCGGCGTCGGCGCGATGATGATCCTGATGCTGTTCGGCTACGACTTGTCGGTCATTGCGGTGATCGGGATCATCCTGTTGATCGGCATTGTGAAGAAGAACGGCATCATGATGGTGGATTTCGCCATCAATGCCGAACGCCGTGACGGGTTGACGCCGTTCAACGCGATCCGCCAAGCCTGCCTGCTGCGTTTCCGCCCCATCCTGATGACGACGATGGCGGCACTGCTGTCCGGTTTGCCGCTGATGCTCGGCCACGGCGCAGGGTCGGAACTGCGGCGGCCGCTGGGCTTCGCCATGGTCGGCGGGCTCTTGGTGAGCCAAGTTCTGACGCTCTACACGACCCCTATCGTCTATCTCTATCTCGACCGGCTGCAGCGCCTGCTCGCGCCTCGGCGCCACAGCCGGATGCCGCATCTGGCGGAGAAGATGAGCGCGGCCGTAGCAGACACGGGAATGGCGGACTGATCCGGCTGACCGGCCGGGCAGCGGGCGGCGGTTCAGCCTGCCCGGTTCAGAGCGTCAGCAGGAACCGCAGCGGATCCTTGAGGTAGTTGATATTCGTCATCACGTAATTGACGTGCGTGGGCGGCTGATTGGCCCCGCGTGGTTGTTCGCCGTAGACGCGCAGCGTGCCGTCCCAGTCCATGCTAAGGTGCAGCGGCTTCGGAATCAGCTCATAGGCATATCCCGACGGCGCGCGGCCGACCTCCGTCGCATCGGTCGGCGGCGCCGGGCTGAGACTCGGCCCCGATAGCGGCGCCACAGGCGCGAACGACTCGTTCGGACGGTCGTAGCCGACGCCCCCTGGCGGAAGCAGCAGAAGCACCTCGTTCGGCGAATAACGCGCGAGCTGCCCGGCAAGCCACGCCCAGTCGGCGGTGGACAGGAACTCGCGCTCGCGGAACTCGGCGGGGATATGCGGCTCCTCGAACGTGTGGCGCACTTCGACCTGCCACGCCATCTTCTCGCGCCGCAGCACGTCGATCAGCTCCGGGATCTCCCGCAGGTTGGATCGATACGCCATGACATTGTAGCGCAGCCGCGGCGGCGCGGAGGCGCCCGCGAAGGCATCGAGCAGCTTCGCCCAGTTCTCGAGGAAGATGCGATAGCGCGCGCCCTTGCGCATCATCTCGTAGATCGCTGGATCGAGGCTCTCGACCGAGATGTTGAGATGGTGCATGCCTGAACCGGCGAGGAACGCGAAATAGGCGTCCGGCATCCGCTTCGCCAGGTTCGTCGTGTAGAACAGCTTGATTCGGTGCTCGTCCGGCACGCGCGCGATGAAGTCGGTCAGGCGCGGATGCATGGTCGCTTCGTGCAGGCAGGACAGCCAGAAATTCCCGTCGGTGACATAGGGAATGAGGCGCAGCGCCGATTCGAACGTCTCGTCGCTCATGAACCGCGTGGTCCGCGTGTTCGCGTAATCATAGACGCAGAACGGGCAGCGGATGTTGCAGTTGTTGACGATGTCCATCGCGAGATGGCTGATCGGTTCGAACAGCGTCCGCAGCTCCGGCGCAAGCTCCAGGCGGTGCGACGACCCGACCGGCCGGACGAACACGCTGTCGCGGGCGGGGGGTGAGAGCGTCTCATCCAGGAGGACGTAAAAGGCATAATTGCCGTCGCCGACGCCGACCCTCCGCAGGACTGGGCTATAGCCGTCGGCACATCCGCGATGCAGCAACCGTTC
>DATAPS010000095.1:0-8932 GCA_036265085.1 Acetobacteraceae bacterium
ATCCAGGCGTGATTGAAGTTAACATCCAGCCGGCGGCATCGTGGAGCGAACTGGTCGAGAATACAACTGAACTTTACGAACTTGCGCGCCAGTCACGGCTGGGTACCGAGAAGTTCATGCTGGATGGCCGCCACGTCGGCACCGGCGGCGGCAACCACGTCGTCATGGGGGCGGTCAAGGCGGCCGACAGCCCGTTCCTACGCCGACCCGATCTGCTCAAGAGCCTGATCGGGTTCTGGCACAACCACCCCAGCCTCTCCTTCCTGTTCAGCGGCCTGTTCATCGGCCCGACCTCCCAGCACCCACGCGTGGACGAGGCGCGGCAGGACAGCCTCGGCGAGCTGGAGCTGGCGTTCCGCCATATCGCCCCGGGCAGCAGCCCGCCGCCCTGGCTGATCGACCGCGTGCTGCGGAACATCCTCGCCGACGTGACCGGCAACACGCACCGGACGGAATTCTGCATCGACAAGCTCTACCCGCCCGACAGCGCCAGCATGCGGCTCGGGCTGGTCGAGTTCCGTGGGCTGGAGATGCCGCCGCACCCCGAGATGGCGATGGCGCAGATGCTGCTGATGCGCGCCGCCGTCGCCGCGTTCTGGCAGACGCCGTACGAGCGGATGCTGGTCCGCTGGGGCACGCGGCTGCACGACGACTTCATGCTGCCGCATTACGTCGCCGAGGATTTCCGCGATTCACTCGATGAGCTGGCGCAGCTCGGCTTCAAGTTGGAGCGCGACTGGTTCGAGCCCCATTTCGCCTTCCGCTTCCCGGTCATTGGCGCTATCGCGGCCCGCGGCATCCAGCTCGAGCTGCGCCACGCGCTCGAACCCTGGCACGTGCTCGGCGAGGAGCCGGCGGCCGGCGGCACCGTGCGCTATGTCGACAGCTCGCCCGAGCGGTTGCAGGCGCGCGTCGCCGGCTGGTCGCCCGAGCGGTTGGTGCTCGCCTGCAACGGGCGGGAGGTGCCGCTGATCGCGACCGACACCGAAGGTGAATACGTCGCCGGCATACGCTTCAAGGCATGGAACCCGCCCTTCGCGCTGCATCCAGCCGTACCCGCGCAGTCGCCGCTCATCTTCGACATCTACGACCGCTGGAACGGCCGCAGCCTCGGCGGCATGACCCATCATGTCAGCCACCCCGGCGGGCTCGCCTACGAGCGCTTTCCGGTCAACGCCAACGAAGCCGAAGCCCGCCGCCGCGCCCGCTTCGTCCCGCACGGCCACACGCCCGGCCCGATGCCGCCCCCGCGCCCGGTCCAGAGCCGCGAGCATCCGCGCATCCTCGACCTCCGCCGGGCGGGGTGATCGGCACATGGCGGTGACCGAAGGCCGCGACGAGCTCATCGACGACGACGGCCGCCTGCGCGGTCCGTGGCGTCGCATGCTCGGCTCCCTGCTTGGGATGGGCACCGCCGCGCTCGGCGAGCGGCTGACCGAACTTGACCGCGCCTTCGCCGCCGACAGCGCCGTGTCCGTGCTCGCGCGCGCCGATCACGGGCAGTGGCACTGCGATCCGATCCCCTATTTGTTTGCCGAAAGCGAGTTCACCCCGATCGCCGCCGGCCTCGCCCAGCGCGCCCGTGTGCTCGAAGCGGCGCTTCGCGATCTCTACGGCCCGCGCAAGCTGCTGGCGGACGGCATCGTTCCGGCGGAAGGCGTCTACGCCGATCCTTCCTATCTCCGAATCTGCCGCACCCCGGATGCCGCCGATCAGAGCCCGCATTTGCAGCTCTACGCGGCCGACCTGATGCGCGCACCCGACGGGCGATGGCACGTGCTCTCAGATTGGGTCGGTGAACCGACCGGCCTCGCGCACGTGCTGGAGAACCGGCTGATGATGGCCCGCGTGCTGCCGGAGCTGTTCCGCAGCGTCGAGGCGAGTCCCGTCCGGCCGTTCTTCGATCTCTGGAGCGACGCCTTGCAGCGCCTCGCGCCAGACGGCGCCGGCAATCCCGGCCTCGCGCTGCTCACGCCCGGCCATGCCGATCCGCGCTGGTTCGAGCACGTCGTCCTCGCGCGCGAGCTCGGCTGCACCCTGGTCGAAGACGGCGACCTGACCGTGCGCGATGGGGCGCTGTGGCTCAAGACGTTGCGCGGACTGCAACCGGTTCACGTGCTGTTGCGCCGGACGCGCGGCCGCTCCCTCGACCCGCTTGAGCTCCACGGGGAGACGGAACGGGGCGTCCCCGGCCTGCTCTGCGCAATGCGCAACGGGACCGTCCGCGTCGTGAACAGCCCAGGTGCTGCGCTGGCGGAAGCGCCAGGCATCTTCGCCGCCCTCCCAGCGATTGCCGAACACCTGTTCGGGGAGCCGCTCCTCCTGCCGTCCGCCCCATCGCCCCACCCGCCCCCGAGCTACATCCCGTGCGTTGGCACGGGTGATACACTCGAACCAAGGCCCGTCATCCTTCGGCTGTTCCTCCTGTTCGACGGCTCGGCATGGCGTCCGCTCCGAGGCGGCCTCGCGCGAATTGTCGAAGCGGCCGACAACGACGATGGCGGCTTGCCGGTGCAGGGCCTCGCGAAGGACGTGTGGGTGATCGTGGAGGACGAAGGCGACATCGTGGGCCCGCCGAACCTCGCCATGCCGGCGCTGCCGATCCGTCGCCTTGCGGGCGACCTGCCTAGCCGCGTCGCCGATAATTTCTACTGGCTTGGCCGCTACCTCGAGCGCCTCGACACCGCCGCCCGGCTCACCCGTGCGATGGTGGCGCGCCTCGCCCGCACGCCGCTGTTGCCGCGCGACCTGCCGGAGATGCGGACGCTCGCGGGCTGCCTGAGCGACGCGGGGGTGATCCACGCGGAAGTCGCGACCTCCGGGGAGACGATCCTGGCCGATGCGCTCTGGCGCGCCGTCTCCCGCGGCGACGGGCCATACGCGCGGGCGGAGAAGCACCTCGCAGCGCTCACCGATACGCTGCGCGACCGGCTGACAGGCGAGATGCACGCGGCCTGTGTCGATGGCCTCGCCGGACTTGCGGCAAACCGGAAGCGCCTCCGGACGGCACGCCCGGCCGGCGCGATCGGCTTGATCGGCGAGATGGCACGCCAGGCCCTGCAGTTCAGCGCGCTGGTGGCAGGCTACACGGCCGAGAATATGGTGCGGGGCGGCGGGCGGCTGTTCCTCGATCTCGGCCGGCGGATCGAGCGTGCACAGGCCGTCGCCGCCCAGCTCGCCCGCGCGCTCGATCAGCCGCCGGAACGGCTTGTTACCGGGCTGCAGCTCGCGCTCGAGCTGTGCGACAGCGTGCTCACCTATCGCGGGCGCTATCTCACGGTTCTGCAGCCGGCTCCGGTGCTCGACTTGGTTGTCGCCGACGACGGCAATCCGCGCGGGCTCGGATACCAGCTGGTCACTGCCCGCGCGGTGCTCGGCATTCTCTCCGGCGGCGAAAACATCGGGATCGCGCACGCGCTCGATCCGGCGATCGCGGAGACGCGCACTATCGTCTCCGACCTGCTCGCGGACGATGGCGACGCGGCAGCCGCCGATCTGCCGCGTCGGCTCCGGGCGATCGAGACGCAGCTCGTGGCGCTTTCGGATGCGGTTGTGCGACAATATTTCGCACTCGTGCCGGTGCGCTGGACTGACGTGCCGAGCTGATCGTGCTCAGGCACGTGCTCTATTCCGTCCGTCACCGCACCAGCTACCGCTACGGCAGACCCGTCGATCTCGGCGTGCATCTGCTGCACCTCTCGCCGCGGACCTTGCCGAGTCAGCGGGTGCTGCGCGCCGACCTCGTGCCGACGCCCGCGCCCGATCGCGTCGAGCAGGGCACGGACACGTTCGGCAATGCCGTCACCTGGATGTTCCTCGAGGCGCCACACGCCGCTTTCGAGGTTCGGTTGGAAGCTGTCGTGGAGGTGCGACCCCGGGCGGCGCCGCCGCCTGCCGCCACACTGGGCTGGCGCGACGTTGCGGCGATCGCGCGCGAGCGGCCGGAATGGCACGCGACGGCGGAGTTCCTGTTCGACAGCCCGATGGTGGCCGTCGCGCCGGAGATTACAGCGTATGCTGCATTGTCTTTCGGCGACGGGCGGTCGGTGATCGCGGGCCTGCTCGACCTGAATTCGCGCATCCGCCGCGACTTCGCCTTCAGGCCGGGCTCGACGACGCTCTCCTCAACGCCACGCACCGTGTTCGCGCAGCGCAGCGGCGTCTGCCAGGATTTCGCGCATCTCATGATTGCGGGGCTTCGCGGCATTGGCCTCCCTGCGCGCTATGTCTCCGGTTACGTCCGCACGTACCCGGCGCCCGGCCAGCCGCGCCGCCGCGGCGCCGACCAGTCGCATGCCTGGGTCGGCGCCTGGATGGGTCCGGAGCACGGCTGGATCGACCTCGATCCGACCAACGACCTGATCGTCGCCGACGAGCACGTGACGCTCGGCTGGGGTCGTGACTACGGGGACGTGAGCCCGGTTCGGGGGGTGATTCTCGGCGGAGGTGCGCACAGCGTGGAGGCGGCGGTCGACCTTGAGCCGTTGGCGGCGGACGCTTCATCCATTCCCGCGGTCGGCCATTGATATAGAGATAGCTCGAATTCGCATTATCGCCGTATGGCGACGCAAGAGCTCCTCGTTCGAGTGCCCGACGACCTCATCCGGCGACTTCAGCGCGAGGTGCCGGCACGCAGCCGGAGCGCGTTCGTCCAACGCCTGCTGGAAAAAGCGCTGGCCCCCTGCAAACAGAGATGATGATCCGCTTGCGAGGTCGAACGGGACGAGCGGCTTTCGGCAGAGATGGCCGAGTGGGACGCGGTGGTCGGCGACGGACTGACTCCGGGCGCAGCCGATAACGCCGGGAAATGACCGGCACAGGTCTCGGCTCGGTCGAACTCCGGCCCGGCGATGTCTGGTGGATCGATTTCGATCCGACGCGCGGGAGCGAGATACGAAAGCCTCGTCCAGCGGTCATACTGACCGCGGATGGCCTCAATAGGGCCAGACGCACCGTCGTCGTGATCCCATTGTCCACTGGTCCGACGCCGCGACCGCCGTTGGTCGAAGCGTTGCAATCTGCGATCAGATCCGCGCGGTTGACAAGATCCGGTTGTCTCGGTTTCTCGGTGTGCTCGTCGCACCCGAATTGCGCGCTATCAAAAGCGGCGCGCGTGGCGTGCTTGAGCTATGATCCCCCAAGGCCCGCTCCTGGCGCACGCCTTGCTATGCCGGATGGGGCATGTTTCGCTCATTCCAGCCGGACCACGGGGCAAAGCGATGCTCGCGATAAGCGGATTGCTGGAGAGCTACGACAAGGGGCCGTTCTTCTGCGAACTGCTCGACTGCGCCGCGCGCGACCCGGTCGTCGCGGAGATCGCCGCGCGGCTCTCGCGCATGGACGCGGAGGAACTGAGGCGGCGCGCCGCAATCGCGGAAGCGGAGTTCTACAACCTCGGCATCACCTTTGCCGTCTATTCGGAGAAGGAACAGATCGACCGTATTCTGCCGTTTGATCTCATCCCGCGCGTGCTGACCGGGAGCGAATGGGAGACTCTCGAGCGAGGTGTGCAGCAGCGCGTCGCGGCGCTCAACGCCTTGATCGGCGACGTCTATCATGGGCAACGGATCCTCCAGGACGGCATCGTCCCGCGCGCGCTCGTGCTCGGGAATGCGAACTACCGGCCGGAGATGATCGGCCTCGACGTGCCGCATGGGACCTACGTGCATGTTTGCGGGATCGACCTCATCCGTGACGAGCGGGGTGTGTTCCGCGTGCTGGAAGACAACGCGCGGACACCGTCCGGCGTCTCCTACGTGCTTGAAAACCGAAACCTGATGCGGCGGCTCTTCCCCGACCTGATGGATGGGCTCGCCATCCGTCCGGTCGGCAACTACGGCGTGCAGCTGGCGCACGCGATGGCCGAGATCGCTCCCGCGGCAGGCGGCGAGCCCCAGGTCGTGCTGCTTTCGCCTGGCATCTACAACTCCGCCTATTTCGAGCACATCTTCCTGGCGCGCGAGATGGGCGTGCCTCTGGTCGAAGGGCGCGATCTTATCGTGCTCGACGAGCGCGTGTGGATGCGGACCACCGCGGGCCTGGCGCCGGTCCACGCGATCTATCGCCGTCTGAACGACGATTTTCTCGACCCCGACGTATTCCGCCCGGAAAGCACGCTGGGCGTGCCGGGGCTGATCAGTGCGTGGCGGCGCGGCAACGTCGCGATCGCGAATGCGGTCGGCACGGGCGTCGCGGACGACAAGGCGATCTATGCCTACATGCCGCGCATCATCCGTTACTATCTCGGTGAAGACGCGATCCTGCCGAATGTCGAGACTCATATCTGCGGCGAGCCGGACGGATTGCGCTATACGCTCGACAATCTGGACCGACTCGTTGTCAAGCCGGTTGGCGAGTCGGGCGGCTACGGTCTCATCATCGGTCCGCACGCGACCCGCGCGCAGCTCGATGCATTCCGCACGCAGCTTCTGGCCGATCCCGCGAACTACATCAGCCAGCCGATGATCGGATTGTCGGTCTCGCCCACGCTCGCCGGCTCGGGTCTCGCACCGCGTCATGTCGATCTCCGCCCCTTCGCGATTACGGGGCGCAGCACCTGGGTGCTGC
The DNA here is from genome assembly GCA_036265085.1 of Acetobacteraceae bacterium. GTDB lineage: Bacteria > Pseudomonadota > Alphaproteobacteria > Acetobacterales > Acetobacteraceae > DATAPS01. The sequence continues at coordinate 6,568 of DATAPS010000095.1, forward strand.
CAGGGGGTCTGACCCGCGTTGCACTTCGCCCAGGCTCGCTGGTCGTCAACTCGTCTCAGGGCGGCGGGTCGAAGGACACGTGGGTGCTGGAGTGAAACGGAAGGGCGCGCAGCCATGAGCGAGGACGTGCGCGGCACCGGCGGACCGCTCCTGCTCTCACGGTATGCGGAATGCCTGTTCTGGCTCGCGCGCTACATGGAGCGGATCGAGAATCTCGCGCGCATCCTCGATGTGACCGACACGTTCGTGCGCCACGGCGTCGATGCATCCGGGTGGCGTTCGGTGGTGCAGATCAATGCCGACGAGCAGCGCTTCTTCGAGCGTTATCCCCGCGCAACGGCGGAGACCGTCTTGCGCTTCTACCTGACCGACCGCGAGAACCCGACGTCGATCGTCACATCGATCTTTGCCGCGCGCGAGAACGCGCGCACGTTGCGGCCTTTGATCTCCACCGAGATGTGGTCGCAGATCAACGTGTTCTACAACGGCGTGCGCCAGCGCACCGAGCACGGCATCGCTCCCGCCGACGTGTCCGGCTTCTGCGTGTTCCTCAAAGAGGGATGCCAGGCGCACGCCGGCATCACAGACGGAACGTTCTATCGCGATCAGGGCTGGGCCTTCTACAACATCGGCAAGTATCTGGAGCGGGGCGACCAGACCTCGCGGCTCGTCGACATCAAGTACCACACGCTGCTGCCGTCGGTGCGCGACATCGGCGGGGCGCTCGATGTCAGCCAATGGCACGCGTTGCTCCGGGCGGCGTCAGGATATCACGCGTTCCGCCGGATCTATCAGAGCGGCATGACGCCGGAGACGGTCGCAGGCTTCCTGCTGCTCAACCACTCGTTCCCGCGCTCGATCGTTCTCTGCGTGCGGCAGATCGAGATCTACCTGAACGCGCTGAGTTCGGGCTACGGGCTGCGCGCCGCCTACACCGTGCAGGAGACCGTCGACGAACTCCGGGCAGCGTTGCTCGACCATTCGATCGCGCAGATCCTCGCGCGCGGACTGCACGAATTCCTCGACTGGGTGCAGATGCGCTTCATCGACTTGCAGGACGGCGTCGCGGACGCGTTCTGGCGTCCCCGCGAAGCGGTGCAATCGCAGATGCAGATGCAGAGCGGACCGTGATGTCGAGAATCGTCTCGATGAGATCGGCTCGCGCCACGACTGGCTCCCTGCCGGCATGATGGCCGGCAGAGGCGCGCAATCCGGGTGCCAGTTCAGGCGGCTTAGGGCTTCAACCGATCGGCGAAGGTCTTGCGGAACTTCTGCCGCCAGCACATGGCCCCAGGACATGGCGGTGACGCACGCCGCATCAAAGGAATCCAGTCGAGAGCCAGGGGATCGCCGCCACCGCCAGCAGCCCGATCAGCAGCGCGAGCAGATACGGGACGATCCGCCGCATGCCGACATCCGGCGAAACGCGCCCGATCGCGCAGGCGGTGTAGTAGCCGACCCCGAGCGGCGGGGCGAACAGGCCGATGCCCATCGCGAGGATCACCACCATCGCGTAGTGCACCTCGTTGATGTGTACCGCGCGCGCCACCGGGACTAGCAGCGGGCCGAACAGCACGATCGCCGGGATGCCCTCGAGCACGCTGCCGAGCACGGCAAAGGCGGCGATCGAGATCAGCAGGAACCCGAACGCACCGCCCGGCATTCCCGCCATCGAAGCGGCGAGCTGGTGCGAGAAGCCTGATTGCGTCAGCGCCCAGGCCATCCCGGTCGCCGTGCCGATGATGAACAGGATCGTGCCCGACAGGCAGGCGGTCTCCAGCAGCATCGGATAGAGCCGGCGCCATGGGAATTGCCGGTAGATCAACAATCCGCAGAGCACCGCATAGACGATGCCGATGGTCGACACTTCCGTCGCGGTCGCGATCCCGCGCACCACGGCGAAGCGGATCACGAACGGCAGCAGCAGCGCCGGCAGCGCCACGACGAGCGTGCGACCGATCATCGCCCCGCCCGCCTTCGCGCCGCGCGCCTCGTCGCGCGAACGCCACCACGCGACCACGCCGAGCGTCACCGCGAGCACCGCGCCCGGCAGCAAACCGCCGGTGAACAGCGCGGCGATCGAGACGCCTGTGACGGAGCCGATGGTGATCAGCACGAGGCTCGGTGGGATCGTCTCGCTCATCGCCCCCGACGCCGCGAGGATCGCGATCAGCTCGCCCTCATGGCTGCCGCGGCGCTTCATCTCGGGGAACAGCACCGGCGCGACCGCCGCCATGTCGGCCGCCTTCGAACCGGAGATGCCGGAGACCAGATAGATCGCGCCGAGCAGCACGAAATAGAGCCCGCCGCGCACATGCCCGAGCAGGGATGCGAGGAACGCGACCATCGCGCGCGCCATCCCGGT
>DATAPS010000096.1:0-8225 GCA_036265085.1 Acetobacteraceae bacterium
ACACGATCGGACCGAGCGAGGGCGAGCCGAGCACGCGGAACATATCCGTCCAGCCGGCATCGACGCCCAACTCTCGCCGGCGGCTCACCTCGTAGAGTCCCAGTCCCGCGATGGGACCGACGAGCGCAAATCCGGAAGCGAGCGGAAAGATCAGCGGCAGCAGTTCACGTCCCGACGCCGCATACGCCAGGACGAGCCCGATCACAGGATAGATGACGCAGAGAAAGATAATATCGGTGCGGTTGGCCCCGAGGTCGGCGAACCCGCTTTTGAGCACAGCGAACAGGTCGGCGGCCGTGATCCGGCGCACGACCGGCAGGAGAACCTGCGCTCCTTCATCGGCCGGGTACCATCCCCGTTTCAGCGAGCCGATCGCGACGCCAGCCGACCGCAACTGAGCGACGCTCCATTCAGCAGGGTTACTTATGGTCATGCGCACTCCTCCCGAACCGCTGGTCCGAGGGCGTGACCACCCGTGGCAGGACGCTTCTTTCGGCTGCCCTTTACGGAAAGCCACTATCCACCCGGCGTCCGGATGCAACTCTCCAGACGGTACTAGCCTACGCTCGTTGCTGAGCGGCGTCCACTCGTTCGCGACGAGGGTAGTGGGTCGGTTTCAACGGTCGGTCCAAAGAAATCAGGACAGGTCGAAACGAAGAACCAATTCGCCCCGCGCGCGTAGTTCGCGGCCCCGTCGATCGGATCGACGACTGATTGCAGCGCCCCGTCGCGCGCCCCGCCGCAACCTTTGCCGAAGAATCCGTTTTCCGGGAACAGCTCGCCCAGCGGGCGCGAGATCAGATCCTCGGCGGCTCCGTCCGCCGCCGTCACGCGATCCAGCGCCCCTTTCGACGATGCGATCGGTGCTCCGGGCGCCGGACGGACCCGGAGCGCGCGCCTCCGTTTCGCGGGCCGGCGCCACCGTTTGCCGCTAAGCGGCGTCCGAGCGCGTCGTTCATCGAATGCCCGCGCGCATGAAGCTCTGCACGAACTGCCGCTGGAACAGCAGGAACGCGACCAGCAGCGGGCCGCTGGTCATCAGCGTCGCCGCGGTGATGATCGACCAATCGATGCCCTGATCCGTCGACGCGAAGACGGATAGGCCGACGGTGACCGGCCGGGTCGAGACAGAGTTCGTGATCACGAGCGGCCAGAGAAAGTTGTTCCAGTGATAGCTCACGGCCACCAATCCGTAGGCAATGTAGGTCGGTCGCGCCAAAGGCACGTAGACGCGCCAGAGCCGCGCGAGCAGCGAGCAGCCCTCAAGGCGCGCCGCGTCGTCCAGCGGCTGCGGAACGGTGCGGAAGGTCTGGCGAAGGAGAAAGATGCCGAAAGCCGAGCCGAGATAGGGCAGCGCGATCGCGAGGATGCTGTCGACCAGGCTGAGCTGCGCCATCGTGCGGTAGTTCGCGACCAGCAGCACGTCCGGCATGATCATCAGCTGCAGCAGCACGATCGCGAACAGCGTGTCGCGGCCGCGGAATTCCATCCGCGCAAAGGCGAAGGCGGCTGGGGTGCAGACCAGGAACTGGGCCACCAGGACGAGCGTGCAGAGCAGGACGGTATTGAGGAAGTAGCGCGCGAACGGCGCGGCGTTCCAGGCCTGGACGAAGTTGTGCAGCGTCAGCGGGGCGGCGAGGTCGAAGCGGGTCGAATAGGCGGCGGGATGGAAGGCGGTCCAGACGGCGTAGAGAAGCGGGAGGATCCACAGAAATCCGAGCAGCCACGCGCCGAGGACTTCGAGCGCTCGCGTGCTCATCGGTAGTGGACGCGCCGGCCGAGCACGCCGAACTGCACCGCGGCGAGCACCGAGAGCAACGCGAGGAGGACGACGGTCAGCGCCGCCGCATACGCGGTGTCCCAGAAACGGAAGCCGGTTTCGAAAGTGTAGTAGAGCAGCAGCGTGGTCGCGTTGTCGGGGCCGCCGCGCGTCATGACGACAATGTGGTCGACGACGCGGAAAGCGTTGATCACCGCGTTCACCAGCACGAACAGTGTCGTCGGCATCAGCAACGGGACGGTGACGCGGCGGAAGAAGTTCCAGCGCGACGATCCTTCGAGGCGCGCGCATTCCTTGAGGTCGGGCGGCATCGCCTGGAGTGCGGCGAGGTAGAAGATCATGAAGAACCCGGCTTCCTTCCACACCGCGACCACGATCACCGCCGGCAGCGCGGTCGCCGCGTCGCCGAGCCAGTTGTGCCGGCCGAGGCCGAAGATCGAGACGATGCGGTCGAACAGGCCGTAGTCGGGCGTGTAGAAGAACAGCCAGATGTTCGCGACCGCGATCATCGGCAGCATGGTCGGCGTGAAATACGCCATCCGCAGCAAGGGGCGTCCCGGCAGCGCGGAGTTCACCGAGATCGCCATGACGAGCGCCAGCATCACCGACAGCGGAATGGTCGCGAGCGCGTAGATCGCGTTGTTGTCGATCGCTCGCCAGAATACCGGGTCGGACCAGAGCGTCAGGTAGTTCTCGGCACCCACGAACACCGACGCACGGCGGCCGCGCGGCGTCGAGTAGAAGCTGTCGATGAAGGTCAGCACCGCGGGCCAGTGGGTGAACGCGACGAGCAGGATGAAGGCCGGCGCGATCAGCAAATAGGCGCTGACGGTCTCGCGCATCGAGAAGGGCGAAACCGTGTTCGAGGCAGTTACCCACCGGACGCCGGACCCCAGCGCCTCGAGCGCCGGGACGGCAGGCGGGGAGCTGCCGTCCAAGCGTTACGTCCGCCGGAAGGGTTTCAGGATGCGATCGCTCTCCGCCTGTGCGTCGGCCATCGCTTGCGAGGGCGTCTTCTTGCCGCTGAGGCAGGCCTGGATCTGGTCGGTGAGCGCCTTCTGGATGCGCTGGTTCTCGTAGGTCGAGAGCTCTCCGGTCGCGGTGGGCAGGAAGTCCTTGGCGACGCCGGCCGCCGGGAATTTCTCGACATAGGCCTTCAGCTCCGGCGTCTGCCACGCGGCTGGGCTGGTCGCGATGTAGCCGGTCTTCATGCACCAGTCGGCCGCACGCTCGGGGGCGATCAGGAATTGCGCGAATTTCAGCGCCGCCTCCCGCTCCGGCTGCGGCGTCGCCTTGAAGAAATACATGTTGCCGCCGCCGACCACGGCGCGCGGCGCCTCCTCGCCTGGAAGGCCGGCGACGCCGAACGGGAATCGCGCCTTGTCGCGCACGTTCGTCAGGTTGCCGGTGGTGCTCTGCACGATCGCGGTATTGCCCGAGAAGAGGTCTTGCGGCAGGGCGCCCCAACTCGTGATGCCTTCCGGCATGGCACGACGGTCGAACGCCAGCGAGCGCCAGAACGCCATCGCCTCGATCGACTTCGGATGGTCGAAGTAGACCTCCGTGCCGGCCTCGTTCATCAGGATATGGTTGGCTTGCCACGCCAGCGCGCCGAACGTCCACTGCGCGTTGCCGAGGTCGCTTGCGAGCTTGACGCCCCACTGCGTCACGCGCCCGGTGGCGTCACGCTTGGTCAGCTTCTCCGCCACGTTCGCGAGCCCGTCCCAGGTCGTCGGGAATTTCTCAGGATCGAGGCCGGCATCGGTGAAGGCGGTCTTGTTGTAGTAGTCAACCGCCGTCGAGCGCTGGAATGGAATCGACCAGGTCTTGCCGTCGAGTCGGCTGTTGGCGAGGAACGCGGGGAAGAACGTGTCGGCCCACGTCTTCGTCGTTTCCGGTCCGGCCAGCTCGTCGATCGAAAGCAGGATGTCCATGTCCTGCAGGCTGTGGATCTCCGCCGCCAGCAGGATGGCGAGCTGCGGGCCCTGACCTGCCTTCAGCGCGGCGACCGCCTTCGTCAGCGTCTCGCCGTAGACCCCGGCGAACACCGGCGACACCTCGATCCCCGACGCCTTTTGGAAGTCGCGGCAATAGCCGTCGATGATCGCCGGGATCGGCCCGCCGATGGCGATCGGATAGTAGAAAGTCAGCTTGGTAGCTGCTTGCGCCCGGAGGATGTTCGGGACGGCGAGCGTCGCGGTGGCGGCCGCGAGCAGCGTGCGGCGAGCAATCATGGCGTTCTCCATCTTCATCCGTGTTGATACGGCGTGAGCAGCCGCGTCGCCGTCGCCTGCGCCTCGTCGAGCGCCGGTTTGGGCTGTTTCTGCATCGTCAGGGCCGCTTGGAGCTGGTCGTTCAGCGCCTGCGTGACCCGCTGATTGTCGTGGGTGGAGAGCTCCGGGACCGCGTATTGCAGCTGGTCGCGCGCGACCGCCGCGGCCGGGAAGCCGTCGACGTACTGCTTCATCTTGTCCGTCTGCCACGCGGCCGGCGTGACCGCGACGTAGCCGGTGTCGATGCCCCACTGCGCCGCGCGATCGGGCGCTGTGAGCCATTTCAGGAAGCGCACCGACGCCTCCTGCTGCGCCTTGTCGGCCGACTTGAACATGTGGAAGTTGCCGCCACCCGTCGGGCTGCCCCGCTGCTTGTCAGCCGGCAGCATCGCGACGCCGAACGGGAATTTCGCATTCGCCTTGATGTTCGAGAGGTTGCCGGTGGTGGTCCAGATGATCGCCGCCTTCCCCTCGAGAAAGTCGCGCGGGGTCGTGCCCCAATCCACCAGCCCCGGTGGGTGTGCGTGGTATTTCGCGGTGAGGTCGATCCAGTACTGCAGCGCGTCCAGGCAGGCCGGGTCGGTGAAGTTCACCGCCGTCCCGTTGGCGTTCGCAATCTGCGCCCCCGCTTCGGCCACGAGCGCTTGCCAGAGCCAATAAGTGAACCCCGTCGCCGGGATCTCCACGCCCCATCGCGTCAGCCGGTCGCCGTCGCGCTTGGTCGCCTTCTGCGCGAACTCGGCATGCTCGGCCCAGGTCTGCGGCGGCTTCTCTGGATCGAGGCCGGCCTCGCGGAATGCAACTTTGTTATAGTACATAACAATCGTCGAGCGCTGGAACGGGATGCCCCAGCTATGCCCGTCGATCTGGCCGTTGCGCATGAACGCGGGATAGAAGCCGGCGAGCCACTCCTGCGCGCCCGGGACCGCGTCGAGGGGCAGGATCAGCTCGTCGTCGACCAGCGAGTAGGCGTCGACCGCGAGCAGCACCGCCAGCTGCGGGCCTTGCCCCGACTTCGTAGCCGTCACCGCCTTCGTCAGCGTATCGACGTAGCTGCCGGCGTAGATCGGGCGGACCATGACGTCGGGGTTGTCGCGCGTGAAATCGGCGGCATAGCCGTCGATGATCTTGGTGATCGGGCCGCCGACCGCGACCGGGAAGTAGAACTCGAGTGTCGTCTTCCCTTGCGCACGCAGAATGGCCGGCGACACAAGCGTGGCGACGGAGCCCGCGAGCATGGTTCGGCGTCGAATTGTCATGAGGCCTCCCTCGGTCACGCGTGTGCGAGCTGGCGTTCGACGCGGCGCCCCGTGGCGGCATCGAAGTGGTGGTAATCGGCGGGGTCCGCCGCGAGATGGATCTCCGCCCCCTCCGGCAGCGCCGCCCGGCCCGGTAGGCGCGCGAACACACGGGTGTCGCCCACCTCGCAGGCCAGGATCGTGTCGGCGCCGAGATACTCGGCATGCGTCACCCGCGCGGCCATGCCGGCCTCCGCGATGCGCAGCGCTTCCGGCCGGATGCCAAGGAAGTGCTCCCCCGACCGCAGCAGGTTCATCGGCGGCGTGCCGATGAAGCTCGCGACGAAGCGGGTCGCCGGGCGGGCGTAGAGCTCGGCGGGTGCCGCGTCCTGCTCGATCCGGCCGTCGCGGAGCAGCACGACCTGGTCGGCCATGCTCATCGCCTCGGTCTGATCGTGGGTGACGTAGAGCATCGTGATGCCGAGGCGGCGCTGCAGTGCGAGGATCTCGCGGCGCATGTCCGCACGGAGCTGGGCATCGAGATTGCTGAGCGGCTCGTCCATCAGGCAAACCGGCGCCTCGGCGACGATCGCCCGGCCGAGTGCCACCCGTTGCTGCTGCCCGCCCGAGAGCTGCCCGGGACGGCGTGCGAGCAGATGCCCGATGCCGAGGATCTCGACCGCTCGCTCCAGCCGCCGCGCCCGCTCCGCCTTCGGAACGCTGCGCGCCCGCAGGCCGAAGGCGATGTTCTCCGCCACCGTCAAATGGGGGAAGAGCGCGTACGATTGGAACACCATCGCGACCCCGCGCGCGGCGGGCGCCGCCTGGGTCACGTCGCGCCCACCGATCTCGACCCGCCCCTCGGAAGCCTGATCGAGGCCGGCGACGATGCGCAGGCAGGTGGTCTTGCCGCACCCGGACGGGCCGAGCAGGACGCAGAACGAACCGGCGCGGATGTCCAGATCAATGCCGTCGAGTGCCGCCGTCGCACCCCAGCGGCGGGCGACGTTATGCAGCCGGACGGACGCCCCCGCCGTGCGTTGTGATCCCGACATGACGACGCGATGTATCCTCGCTGGTCCGGGAGCGATGTTTAACTTCCATGACGTTAAACGAAAGCCGCGCCGAATGAGAGTGATCGGTCTGACCGGCGGGATCGGCATGGGCAAATCGACGATCGCGGCCGCATTCCGGCGCGCAGGCTTCCCAGTGTTCGATGCCGACGCCGCCGTTCACGCTTTGCAGGCGCCGGGCGGGAAGGCGCTGCCGCCGATTGCCGCCGCGTTTCCAGGTACTGTGCATGCGAACTCGCAGGGCCGCCTCGCGCTGGATCGCCCGGCGCTGCGCGCGTTGGTCTTCCGCGAGCCGGAAGCGCTGCAACGGATAGAGCGGATCATCCATCCGATGGTGCGCGCAGAAGAGCGGCGGTTCCTCGCCCGCGCCCGGGCGGCCGGGAAGCGCGCGGCGGTCCTGGACATTCCGCTGTTGCTGGAGACCGGCGGGCAGCGGCGCGTCGATCTCGTGGTCGTCGTTTCGGCGCCGCGCGCCGTCCAAGTCGACCGGGTACGGCGGCGTGGACGGATGAGCGGTGCGCAGATCGATGCGGTCATTGCGCGGCAGATGCCCGATCGAATCAAGCGCCGCCACGCGGATATCGTGGTGCGGACGGGACTTTCTCGCCTATATGCACTCCGAACCGTCCGCCGCGTTGTCAAAGAACTTTTCGATGAACCGTTCCGTCCTGTTCGACACGGAGACCACGGGCCTGGACCCACTGCTCGGTGACCGGGTGATCGAGATCGCGGCGCTCGAGCTCGTCAACGACCTTCCAACCGGGCGGCACTTCCACGCGCTGATACACCCCGACCGCGACATCCCCGACGATGCGATCCGAGTGCACGGCATCACGCTCGACAAGCTGTTCGGGAAGCCTCGCTTCGGCGAAGTGGCCGACGAGCTGCTCGACTTCTTGGGCGACGGCAAGCTGGTCGCGCACAACGCCGCGTTCGATTTCGGCTTCATCAACGCGGAGCTGTCGCGCCTCGCGCGGCCGGCCCTGGCGCGAGATCGCATGATCGACACGCTCACGCTCGCCAAGGCGCGCTTCCCCGGCCTGCCTAACAGCCTGGACGCGCTCTGCCGCCGGTTCGGAATCGACCTGTCGGAGCGAACCAGCCACAATGCCCTGCTCGACTGCCGTCTCCTCGCGGACGTCTACGTGGAGCTCACCGGCGGCAGGCAGCGCGGGCTCTCGTTGGCGACCGTTGGCCAGGCGGCTCTCCCGACCATCGCGTATCAGGCGCTGTCCAGCCGCACCCCGCGGCTGATCGTTCCGACCGCGGCCGAGCTTGCCGCCCATGCCGCGTTCGTCGCGCGGTTGAAGGATCCGTTGTGGACCCTCGCCTGAAGCCACGCGGCCGGCGCGTCGTGCTCGCCGAAGACGACCCGTTGATCCGTATCACCGTTGCGGCGCTGGTGACCGAGTTCGGCTACGACGTCACGGAGGCCGCGAGCGCCGCGGATGCGCTTGCCGCGGTCAAGGGCGGGGCCGATCTGTTGATCGCCGACCTGAACCTTCCGGACGGCAGCGGCCTCGACCTCGCGGCCGAAGCGGTGGCGTGTTGCCCGGGGGTCGGCGTCATCATCGCGACCGGCGAGGGGGAGCAGCCGGAAACCGGCTATCTGTGGCTCACTAAGCCGTTCACCGCATCCCGGCTGCACGACGCCATCGCGCGAGCCATTTCGGCCGGCGCCGCGCGCTAGATCAGATCAGCGTCGAGGGATTGCCGGCGGCCGAGTTCGCCGCGGCTTCCGACTGCGCACGGCGCGCCTGCCAAAGTGCGACGAAGTCGATCGGCTGGAGCAGAACCGGCGGGAATCCGCCGTCGCGCGTAATGTCGGCAAGGATGTTGCGGGCGAACGGGAACATCACCC
>DATAPS010000097.1:0-9584 GCA_036265085.1 Acetobacteraceae bacterium
ATGAGCTTGCTTGAGAGGTCAAATATCCGCAATACCTCAATCGCTGACGAGTAATAATCTACATCCACGCATATCGCACCTATCGGAGCAGGATGATACTTCTCGACAAAATCTGGAAGCGTTTCCGAAGCTCTCCCAAGAACCACCTTAGAGAACCGTAAGCGGGCCATCAGCTTCTCTTGATCCATTTGGAAAAGACCGCCACGCCAGTGATACGGCTGGTCGCGATAATCAGTTGGCTCCGGGAGTCCGACTCCGGTATCAAAACCGTACACTTCAATCTCAACGTCCAAGTGCTTCTTGGTCTCGTCGGCGTGCTTTTCGAGATTGACCAGTCCATTTCCCCCCGCCACGCCGAACTCGATCACACTCATTTTCTTGTGACCGAGTTGTTTCGCCAGCTTGGCAGCATGGAAGACGCAGTATCCGTAGTGTGGTCTCTCTACAGCATCGATCTCTAATCGCAACGGATATGGGATGAACGATAAGGTCCGAACCAGGCGCCGGGTTATGGCCGCGCGAAGAGAACCGCGGTAGGCAAGTATCTTCAGCGCTTCTTCCAGCATGATAAGCTTTCAATTCCGCGGACTCGGTAGAAGTTGAAGCGATCGACCACGCCGGATGCGTGACGCACCGTTCGAGGAACACACGAGTTCAATGCACGGACCGGTTCACAAAAACGGTCACGCGCGCCTGACAGATACATTCTGGTGCCGATTCGATTTGAACCTTTTCTCCGCGAGGTTCGCAGAAGTAGGCGCTTCTTTTCGGCCTGAGACTACTCCTGAAAAGTTGAATTTCGCTCAATCTGCACAACTGCCTCGACGCCGCTCTCCCGCCGCGTGCGCGGTTGTTATTTCGATCGGCCGCTTCGGGTTGATAGTGTTCAAATATGATGCGTGATGCGACTTCGGAGCATCTGACTGACTCCTCGCCAGGTCAGGCGAGGGCACGGCGACAAGCGGCGGTGTAGTGCTGCCAGCAGGCCCTGATCGATAGCAGCTAAGGTCGAGTGCGTGAGGAAATCATGTGGACCACGCGCCCGAACGCTTGCAGAAAGGGTGATCTTCGGTCCCTTACGCAATCCCCCGCACCACGGGAATGTCCAAATCCCGTATCTTCTTGCGCAACGTATTCCGGTTCAGCCCCAGCATCGCCGCCGCCTTGATCTGATTCCCTCGCGTCGCCGCGAGCGTCATCTGGATGAGCGGCCGTTCCACCTCCGCCAGCACCCGGTCGTACACGTCCGACGGCGCCGGCCGATCCCGATGCGCCGCGAACACCTGCCGGATGTGCCGCTCCACCGCCTGCGCCAGCGGCTCCGCACTCCCCGACGATATGACCTCCCCTGCCCCCGCCGGAACCGCGGGCGCCGGCTCCGACTCCGCCAGTTCAGCCCGGATTGTCGCGCCCCCGATCGCCTCGTCCGGGCACAGCGCCGCCAGCCGGCGCACGACGTTCTCCAGCTCGCGCACATTCCCCGGCCACCGATACGCCCGCAGCGCGTCGATCGCCCCTGTGTCGAGGCTCTTCGACGGCAACCCGTCCGCCCGCGCCCGCTCCAAAAAGTGCCGCGCCAGGTCGGCGATGTCCTCGACCCGCTCGCGCAACGGCGGCAAGCGGATCGGGACCACGTTGAGCCGGTAGAACAGATCCTCGCGGAACAGCCCCTGCCGGATGGACGAACGGAGGTCGCGGTGGGTCGCCGCCACGATCCGCACATTTGCGCGGATCGGCGTGCGTCCGCCCACGGTGGTGAACTCGCCCTCCTGCAACACGCGGAGCAGGCGCGTCTGCGCCTCCTGCGGCATGTCGCCGATCTCGTCGAGAAACAGCGTGCCACCGGCCGCCTGCTCGAAGCGGCCGAGATTGCGGTTGTGCGCGCCGGTGAACGCGCCGCGCTCGTGGCCGAACAGCTCACTCTCGATCAGCTCGCGCGGAATCGCCGCCATGTTGATCGCGACGAACGGCCCCGCCCGCCGCCGCCCGTAATCATGCAGCGCGCGCGCAACGAGCTCCTTGCCGGTGCCGCTCTCGCCGTTGATCATTACGGTGAGGTCCGTCGTCGTCAGCCGCGCGATCGTCCGGTAGATCTCCTGCATCGACGGGCTGCGGCCGATCAGCGGCAGCTTCTCGTCGCCGTCGCGCGCGACTGCCGGCGCGGCCGCCTCGGCGCTCGGCGCCGCCAGCGCGCGGCCCACCACCGCGAGCAGCTCCTGCAGGTCGAACGGTTTCGGCAGATACTCGAACGCGCCACGCTGCGTCGCCTTCACCGCGGTGATCAGCGTCGATTGCGCCGACATCACGATCACGCGCAGATCCGGCCGGACGCGACGGATGCGCGGGATCAGGTCGAGGCCGTTCTCGTCGGGCATCACCACGTCGGTGATCACCAGATCACCCTCGCCTTCCTCCACCCAGCGCCACAGCGTCGCCGCATGCGAGGTCGAGCGGACCTGATAACCGGAGCGCCCGAGCGCCTGCGTCAGCACGGTGCGGATCGAGCGGTCGTCGTCGGCGACCAGAACGGTCGGCAGGGTCATGGGCCGCGCCTCAGGTCTGTTCGCCGTTGTCGTCGTCTTCGAAGACCGGCAGGGACAGCCGGAACTCCGTACGGCCGGGCCGGCTCTCCACCTCGATCAATCCCCCATGATCGCTGACGATCTTCGCGACCAGAGCAAGACCGAGGCCACTCCCCGTCGGCTTCGAGGTCACGAACGGATCGAACAGGTTGGGTCGGATGTCCTCCGGGATCCCCGGCCCGTTGTCGCGCACGGTGACGACGAGGGGCAGATTCGTGCGGTGGTCCGAGCCGGGGAGCGCGAGCCAGACGCCGTGCTGAAACGCGGTCGCCAGCACGATCTCGCCATGCGCGCCCTCGCCGTAAGTGATCGCCTCGGCGGCGTTCTTCACCAGATTCAGCAGCACCTGCACAAGCTGGTCCCGATTGCCGTGCGCCGGCGGCAGCGACGGGTCGTACGCCTCGGCAAAGCGCAGGTGCGCGGCGAAGCCGGACTGCGCGAGGCGGCGGACATGCTCCAGCACCCGATGGATGTTCACCGGGCCGCGCTGGATCGGCTTCTCGGAGAACATGTCCATCCGGTCGAGGATGGCGCGGATGCGGTCCGCCTCGTCGCGGATCAGCACGGTCAGCTCCCGGTCCGCCGGTTCGACGCTGGTCTCCAGGAGCTGCGCGGCGCCGCGTATGCCGGAGAGTGGGTTCTTCACCTCATGCGCCAGGATCGCCGCCATGCCGGTGACGCTGCGGGCCGCGCTGCGGAAGGTCAATTGCCGGTCGAGCGCACGGGCGGCGGAGGCGTCGTGGAGCACCAGCAGCACCGATCCCGGCTCTTCCGGCACCGTCGCCGCGAGCGCCGTGATGCCGCGCTTGCGCAGCCGCGGGCTCTCCAGCGACAGGTCGTAGTCGGCGATCGTCGCATCGCTCTCCCGAACCTGTCCGAGCAGCAGAAAGATCGGGTTGTCGACGGGGACCAGGTCGGCGAGCGCGAGATGCTTGAGCTGCGACTGAGAGAGCCCCAGGAACTGCTCCGCCGCCTGGTTGGCGAACCGGAACCGGTTGTCCTCGTCGAGCAGGATCGCCGCCACCGGAAGCGCCGAGAGCAGCACCCCCCCGTCCGGCGCCGCCAATGCCCGCGGCGCGACGACGGCAAGCGCCCGGCGGGCGCGACCGAATGCCATCAGGCGGCCTCGGCGAGCGTTTGCGCCCGGCTGACCTGCCGGGACACGCCGCGTCCGATCAGCGGGTCGTAGAACCGAGCGATGAGCGCCTCCACCTCGTCCGGCTCGCTCATGCGAACGACGGTCGCGCGGAACTCGGCCGATCCCGGCAGGCCACGCGAATACCAGCCGACATGCTTGCGCGCGAGCCGGACACCGGCATGGGTGCCAAAATGGCTCAGCATCGAACGGTAATGCATGATAACTATCTGTTTCTGTACTGCTAGCGAAGGCTCATGCAGCCGTCCATCCGATCGGAGCGCGTGGGCGACCTGGGCGGGGAACCACGGCCGTCCGTAGCAGCCGCGGCCGATCATCACCCCGTCCGCGCCGGAACGCCGCAGCGCCTCCTCCGCGTCGTCTTCCGTGACGATGTCGCCGTTCGCGATCACCGGGATCGACAGCACTTCTTTCACGGTCCCGATAAAATCCCAGTCGGCGCTGCCGGTGTAGAATTGCTGTCGCGTGCGCCCGTGCACCGTCACCATGCGGATGCCGCAATCCTGGGCAATGCGGGCGAGCGCCGGCGCGTTGAGATGTGCGTGGTCCCACCCCATCCGCATCTTGAGCGTTACCGGCACGTCAACCGCCCGTACCGTCGCTGCGAGGATTGTCGCCGCCGCGATCTCGTCCCGCATCAGCGCCGATCCCGCCAGCTGCCCGACCGCGACCTTCTTCACCGGGCAGCCGAAATTGATGTCGATGATATCCGCCCCGCGCCCGACCGCGATCCGCGCCGCCTCCGCCATCGCCTCCGGGTCGCAGCCGGCGAGCTGGAGTGAGGATGGGCGCCCCTCCATCTCCGCCATGCGCATGGTGTTGCGGTTCTCCCGCACCATCGCCCAGGACGCGATCATCTCAGAGACGACGAGTCCCGCCCCCAGCTCGCGAGCCAATCGGCGGAACGGCAGGTCGGTGACCCCGGACATCGGCGCGAGAATCACGGGGGTTTCGATCACGACACCCCCGCCGAGATCGATCGGACGCAGCCGCGTGCCTGAAGTTGCGGCGCGCGACGACGCGGCCTGCCCAATGTCCGCTACATTGCCTTGCATTTGGGCAACCTAGGCGTGCGCCGCCGCCCGCGCAACGCGGTTGACGCCCCGGCCGCCCACCGCGACGTTGCGGCCATGTTTCCCCGAGACCGCATCGCCGCCATTCTGGTCGCCGCCGGCAACGGCACGCGCTTCGGCGGCGGGACGCCCAAGCAATATCTCCCCCTCTGCGGCCGCCCGGTGATCCGCCACGCGGCAGAAGCGCTGGCCCGCGAGGTCGGCCTCCTCCTTCCCGTCGGCGACGCCGCGGCGCTGGAAGAGGCGCTGGACGGCATCGCCCATCTCGCGCCCGTGGCAGGCGGCGCGACGCGGCAGGAAAGCGTTCGAGCGGGGCTGGAGGCGCTGGTGCCACACGGGCCGGAGGTGGTACTCGTCCACGACGCGGCCCGTCCAGTCATTCCGCACGGCACGGTGGCAGCCCTGCTCGACGCGCTCGCGACCCATGAGGGAGCGATCCCTGGCCTCCCCGTCGCCGACACGTTGAAGCGCAGCGAGGACGGCCGCATCGCCGCCACCGTCCCGCGTGAGGGCTTGTTTCGCGCACAGACGCCGCAGGCGTTTCGCTTTGCGCTGCTGCTGGATCTGCACCGCCACGCGCCGGCGGGCGCGACCGACGATGCGGCGATCCTGGAAGCGGCCGGCCGGCCGGTGGCCCTTGTTCCAGGTCACCCGGACAACATCAAGCTGACCTATCCGGAGGATCTCGTGCGGCTCGAACGCATCGTCGGTGGCGCCATGCTGCCGCGCGTCGGCACCGGCTACGACGTGCATGTGCTTGAATTCGGCCGCGCGCTCAGACTTTGCGGCATAGAAGTGCCGCATGATCAAGGACTTGCCGGTCATTCCGACGCGGACGTCGGCATCCATGCCCTGTGCGACGCGATCTACGGCGCGCTCGCCGAGGGCGACATCGGCCGCCACTTCCCACCGTCCGAAGCGCGATGGAAGGACGCCGACAGCGCCCGCTTCCTCCGCCACGCCGCCCAACGCATCGCCGCGCGCGGCGGTATCCTCGCCAACGCCGATGTCACGCTGATCTGCGAACGCCCCAAGATTGCACCCCACGCCGCGGCGATGATGGCGCGGCTCGCGGAGTTGCTCGACGTCGGCGCCGACCGCATCTCCGTCAAAGCGACCACGACGGAAAGACTTGGCTTCACGGGCCGGATGGAGGGCATCGCCGCGCAGGCGGTTGCCACCGTCCTGCTACCCGCCTGATCCCGGAGACCGATCATGACCGTGACCGTTCCCCCGACGAGACGACGCACCCGAGGGCAGCGCCCGACTTCGTTCCTGCAGCTTCTCGGCACGCTCACGGCCGGCTGGCTCTGTGCGCGTGTCGCCGCCCGCGCCGACGCGCCGCCTGCGCTCGCGGCCGCTGCTGAAGTGTCTTTTGAGCCAAATCCTGCCGCGCACGGCTTGGCATGCGCGCGCGCTCGCCGCACCTGTAGCAACACTGACCGACACCGCCGTGGTCGCCTGACGCCGGGCGGTGAAACGGCCGTATCGGAGGAATGGACATGCCGAAATCGACGCGCGCCTTGTTCGCTGCCGTCGCCACTCTTGCTCTGTCAGGGTGCGTGACAGCCGTGCCGACCACGGTCGCCGGGCCGAACCCCTACCCCGCTCCGCCCGCCGTCCAGGTCGAGACCGTTCCGCCCCCGCCAGTATCCGGCGATTCGCTGATCTGGCAGCCCGGACACTGGGATTGGACCGGCACCGCGTACGTCTGGACGGCGGGGCAATGGGTGTCGCGCGCCAGTCACGGCGCCGTCTGGCAGCAGGGATACTGGACGGTCGTGAACGGCGTCTGGACCTGGGTGCCGCCGCACTGGGCGTAGGACGCGACGACCGGGATAGATGATTGAAGTCGGCGAACTGAGCGTCGGACTGCCGGTCGACTTGGCCGAAGAGCTCTCCGCTTAAATTGCGAGCGGTGATTTCGGCAGCGTCGTCGACGTGATCCGCGGCGTATTGCGAGCGGCGTCGAAACGAAGAATTGGAGCGCTCGCAGCGTCGGGGTTCTGGCAACCAGCCGATGGTGGTGTATCCGGCCGTGGCGGCACTGTATTTCGTCACCTGCTGGCCGATCTCGCAACTCGCCGTCAGACTCGAGTTGCGCACGGCGGCCGGCCAGTGCTGACCGGACGCATCAATCCCCTCCCCGAGCTCGGGGAGGGGATTCCGATAACGTTACTTGCAGGGAAGCGGAGTGACGGTAATCCCCGTGGCGGCTTGGCTGGTAGTGCCGGAGCCGGTCGTCGAGTCGGTGCCGGCGACCCGGGTGCCCTGGGCACTCTGCGTCGTGTTGCCGCCGCCCGCCGCGGTCGTGGTGCATCCGGGACTCGTGACAGTGGTGCCCGTGGCGCTCTGGGCTGTGTTACCGGTGGTGGGGTTGGGGCTGATCGGCACATTCTGCGCAAACGCTGGACCTGCTAGCGCCGCGGCGAGCAAGCCGGCCGCGCCATATTTCCAGACCATGGTCATTGTTCGTCTCTCCTTTTTCACACGAACGCACAACGGATACGCGGCTGCGGCAAGTGACGATGAGAGCCTAACGCTACGATCTTCGTCACGGAAGCGGTAAATGGGGACAGCCGGGAGCCGTGCAAGATGGTCAGAGCGGCGGGATTCGAACCCACGACCACCGCCCCCCTGTGCAAGAGGCTTCTATAGGCGCTGGCTGAGGGTAGCACCGGATTGCAGGAGGGGATAATCCTTCACTGAAACCCGACGGTTATGCTCACATACCCCAGTCTCCTGCTGCCAGCGGTTAGCAGCCGATTGCGTCGGATTGCTACCGTAGTGCTACCCCGGACGCAAAATACTGGCGACGATCGATCTCGACGGCCGCACCGGGCCCACGCTTTCCTGCCCGCCTGGCATCAGCGAGACGACGTTCTGGGCCAGCGGCCTGGCCCGCTTGGCCTGTGCATCCGGGCGCGCGGTGCGCGCACATATGGCTTGTCCAATTCCGCACGAAGAGCGGACAGACGCAGCGGCACACCCTCCGGGATGCCTCCGTCGTCCCGTTCGCGAAGGCCAGAAAGCGCGCGCAAGGGCTGCCGACACGGGCCAAGTTCAAGGAAGTCGACTTCATAGATGGCGCTCAGCATTTCGGCGACCGCACCCTGGACGATCTCGTCCTCCAAGGTCGGGACGCCGAGTGGACGGCGCCCGCCATCGGCTTTCGGGATGTAGACACGCCTTACCGGTTGTGGCCGGTAGCGCCCGGTGTGGATGCGCGTACAGAGATCCCGGAGATTTGTCTCCAGGCCCTGCTCGTAGTCCGCCACCGTGATCCCATCGACTCCCGCGCTTGCCTGCCACTTCTGACCCGGAACGATCGTTCGAGCGCTTCGGCATCAATGTGACGCAGCAGAGCCGTGAACCGAGTCTGGACGGCCGTGCGGGCCGCTGCGTTCACCCGTGCGAGGTTGGAAGGCAGTACAACCCGGCTCCGTGTCCGGATGCGACCTCCCTCACGTGGGTTCCTCCCGGGCTGGTCCCTCCCCTCGGCGCGCCTCGTTTCCTTCGACGGCGTCCATTGGTACTGTGGACCAGTCCGACTCCCGATCTCAGCTCGGATGGCAACTTCGGCTCTGCCTCGCTGCTGTCCCCGGCCAGAGACCAGTCCCGCGGACCCGATCGGGCGACCAGGAGAGCACCCCGGTGACCGACGAGAAGATCGCGTCGCGCGGCCAACTGGATCTGCGCGAACACATCGCGACCCCGAATGCCTACGTCCGGCACTCGGCGAAGCGACTGAAGGAACAGTCGTCGCGGTAAGCTGCAGGCCGACGTCTCCAGTGAATATGCGACCCTCGGCCTCACGGGTTCCGAGCTTTCGCGGATCGGCCAGAGCCAAGCTCATATGACCGTCTCAAGCCGGCCGAATTGCACCGGGATCGACGCCTGGGTATGGATTTGCCCCGAAGCATCCTTGTCGACGGCTGTGAGCCGCTGCACGTCGGCGGGGCCGAGCGGCATGACCAAGCGCCCGCCTGGCTTGAGCTGTTCGAGCAGCGCCGGCGGCGGGCGCTCGGCCGCCGCAGTTACCAAGATCCTGTCGTAGGGTGCATGCTCGACCCAACCGCGAGACCCGTCCCCGATGCGGACGCCGACCTTGGAGTAGCCGAGTTGGCCCAGGCCCTGCTCGGCTTCGCTCGCGAGTTCCTCCACGATCTCGACGCTCCAGACCCGGTCCGCGAGCTCGGCCAGGACCGCCGCCTGGTATCCCAGGCCGGTGCCGATCTCGAGCACCACCTCGTGCGGTTCGGGGGCGAGCAGGTGCGTCATCAGCGCGCTGATGAAGGGCTGCGAGATCGTCTTGTCGAAGCCGATCGGCAACGGCGTGTCGTGGTAGGCGAGCGGCGCGAGCTGCACGGGCACGAAGAAATGACGCGGCACGCGCAGCATCGCCCCCAGCACGCGCTCATCGAGCGCCGGCTTGCCGAGCTCCTCGCCCACCAGGTCTGCGTGGATCGCGATTACCTCGACCATGTGGCGGCGCAGGATCGCGAAGTGCCCCTCGTCCATCGGCTTCATGACAAGCGGGCCCTTTTTCCGATGTGTCTGCGGTCAGGGGACCCGGTGTCGGAATCCCCTTACCAGCAGATAGAGCGCTGCGGCGGGTTTGCTCGGCAACCGGGTATCCTGAATTGCGCGTACTGCCGAAGATAAGGTTGATACGAAGCGCTTTTCCATTCGCCCAGTCAAAGAACACCGACAGCTGTGCCGCGAGCCCAGTCTATTCTCGGAAGCAGTGGTTGTGGTCGACCGCGGTCGGTT
>DATAPS010000098.1:0-2401 GCA_036265085.1 Acetobacteraceae bacterium
CGATCGTTTCGATCAGGATCGAGAGGACTGCGAGCCGTGCCAGGAACACGAGAGCTGACGTTCCGGCAAGCGCCCTGAAGTGCTGGAACAGGTGATTTCGACATCGCGCCGGAAAATCCGCTACGGTCTTCCATCGGGAGGGCCGCACGATGGAACCACGAAAAGATGAGACCGAACGGCGGCGTCGGTTCCGCCACGCGCTGGCGGCGGCGCTCGCGCTCGGGACGATCGTGCCGGGCGGCGTCGCGTCGGCGCAGAGCCCGGTGAAGGCGCTCACCGTCGTGCCCAGCGCCGACCTGCCGAACATCGACCCGGTGTTCGCCTCCGTGGTGATCACCCGCATCTTCGGCATGATGGTCTACGAGGAGCTGTTCGCCTGGGACAGCAATCTCCAGCCCAAGCCGCAGATGGTCGACACCTGGACCACCTCGCCGGACGGACTGGCCTGGCGGTTCACCCTGCGCGACCGCCAGAAATTCCACGACGGCGCGCCGGTGACCTCGGCGGACGTGATCGCCTCGCTCAAGCGCTGGATGCAGAAGGACATCGTGGGCCAGCGCCTCGGCGCCGCGATCGCGGGCATGAGCGCGGTCGATGACCGCACGTTCGAGCTGAAGCTGAGGCAGCCGGTCGCCTACACCCTGTTCGCACTCGGGTCCGCGATCGGGCAGGTGCCGTTCATCATGCCCGCGAAGGATCTCGAAGGGCTCGATCCGTCCAAGCCGCTGACGACCGAGAACGGCTCGGGGCCGTTCCGCTACAATCCCGGCGCCTCGGTCAGCGGCGACCGGGTCGTGTTCGACAAGAACGTCGACTACGTGCCGCGCAGCGAGCCGCCAGACGGGCTCGCGGGCGGTCGCGTGGCGAAGGTCGATCGCGTGGTCTGGAAGATCATTCCCGACGCCTCGACGGCTGCGACCGCGCTGCAACGCGGCGAAGTCGATCTGGTGGAGCAGCCGTCGCTCGATCTGGTGCCCCTGCTCGCGAAGAGCCGGGACGTGCACCTGCAGAAGCTCACCGAGATGGCGAACCAGGTGCTGTTGCGGCCGAACGCGCTCAATCCGCCGTTCAACGATCCCCGTGCGCGGCTCGCGCTTGCCTATCTGACCGATCAGTCCGACATCCTGGCGGCCGGGTTCGGCGATCCGCAGTGGTGGCACCCGTGCGACGATTACTTCGTCTGCGGTGGGCCGTACGGCAGTGACGCCGGCGCGGCCGAATACAAGAAGACGAACAGAGAGAAGGCGAAGCAGCTGCTCGCCGCGGCCGGCTACCACGGGGAAAAACTCGCGTTCGTGACGACTCACACCTACCAGTGGATCGGCCAGATGTCGGAGGTCGTCGCGCAAGAGCTGCGCGAGGCGGGGGTGAACGTCGATCTGCAGTTCCTCGATTGGGTGAACGTGACCGGGCGCCTGCTGAACAAGGACGTGCCCGACAAAGGTGGCTGGAACCTGTTCCTCACCGGCGCGAGCGGGCCGACGATGCACAGCCCGCTGACGAATATCGGCACCGCGATGACCTGCGACGGCAAGAACTGGGTCGGCTGGCCGTGCGATGAGACCGCCGAGAAGCTGCGGGCGGCATTCCTGCAAGCGAACGGCTTGGAGGCACAGAAGGCGGCTGCGGTGACGCTGCAGGCGCATCTGGCGGAGGTGCAGCCGTATCGCGTGCTTGGGCAGTACGATCAGCCGGTGGCCATGCGCGCCGATCTCTCCGGATTCCTGATGTCGCCGGTGATCGTCTACTGGAACATCGCCAAGCCTTGACAGCCGGCGCGCGGCGTAGGGCGGGTCTCGACGGCGCCCTACGTTCCTACGACTTGAGATACCGCGAGAACCAGTCGAGCGACCGCTGCCACGCGAGTTTGGCGGCGGCTTCGTCGTAGCGCGGCGTCGTGTCGTTGTGGAACCCGTGGTTCGTGTTCTTGTAGATGAAGCCCTCGTGCGGCACGCCCGCACGAGTCAGCTCGGCATCGAAGGCGGGCCAGCCCGAGGTGATACGGGTATCGAGCTCGGCGTAGTGCGCGCAGATCGGCGCTCGGATTTTTGCGACGTCTCCGGCGCTCGGCTGGACGCCGTAGAACGGGACCGCGGCGGCGAGATCGGGTCCAAGGCGCACCGCGAGCTGATTGACGACGCTGCCGCCGAAGCAGAAGCCGACCGTGCCGAGCTTGCCCGCGTTCTCCGGCCGCGCCTTCAACCAGGTCGCTGAGGCAACGAAGTCCTCGAACATCTTGCCTTTGTCGACTTGCTGGAACAGCACGGCGGCACGTTCGTCGTCGCTGGGATAGCCGCCCACCGACGTAAGGCCGTCAGGCGCCAGCGCGGCGTAGCCGACAATCGCCAGCCGCCGGGCCACGTCCTTGATGTACGGATTGAGCCCCCGGTTCTCGTGGATG
>DATAPS010000099.1:0-3882 GCA_036265085.1 Acetobacteraceae bacterium
TGCCGGATTTGCATAGTCAGCCAAACGGTCCGCTTCCAGCATGGGTGCGTTCCGTGGACGTGCTTGTGACCGTCGAGTGTGGGTCCGCCCTGCTTTCGACGATCGCGGCGGTGCGTGACATGGCCACATCGTCGGTTCCGATCCCCGAACCGAATACCGCTGGGAGCAACGTCTCAATGAACAAACTCTCGCTCGTTTGCATCGGCGCTACGGCGCTCGCGCTCGCCGGCTGCGTGTCGGCCAGCAAATACGATGCGCTGGAGGCTCAGTACAATCAGCTCAACCAGAGCTTGTCGAGCGAAGTTGCCGCTGGGCAGGTCCGGATCACGCGCTTTCAGGGCGCGATCAAAGTCGCGATCAATAGCGAGCTGCTATTCCCCTCCGGTGGCTGGCAGATGCCGCCCGCGGCCGCGCAGGAGATTACGAAGATCGCGCCGATCCTTGCGCCGAACGTGCAGGAGCATATCAACGTGGACGGCTATACCGACAACGTGCCGATTGGCCCGGAGCTCGCCGCGCAAGGCGTGACGACCAACCAGCAGCTCTCGCTGAAGCGGGCGCAGACGGTGACGCAGTTTCTGATCCAGAGCGGCGTCAATCCCAGCCTGCTGACGGCGCAGGGCTTCGGCGAAGCGAATCCGGTCGCGCCGAACGATACGCCGCAAGGGCGTGCCTTGAATCGGCGCGTCGAACTGAACATCGCGTCGACTGCGCCCAGGAGCTGATCGGATCGAAACTCCGCGACGGCGTGGGCCGCGGCGAGGCGGTCCATGCCGGTGGGGCGGCTTATGAATGTACCGCTGAATGTACCGCGTCAGCGGCAAGACGGGATCGCTCGTCGCCACGATCGCTTCTGGACGCGAGCGTCGAGCAGACTTGGAGTCGCGGCCAATGCCGACCGTATTCGAGAAGCCATTCCGATTGATGGCCGCAACAGCGCTCGCCGGCGGGTTGGCCTGCGCGCTCGGTCCAACGGCATCGGCGCAGACCCCGCCCGCGGCCGGCAAGCCCAACATCCTCGTCATCATGGGCGACGACATCGGCTATTGGAACATCAGCGCCTACAACCGCGGCATGATGGGATACCACACGCCCAACATCGACCGGATCGCGAACGAAGGCGCGATCTTCACCGATTATTACGGCCAGCAATCCTGCACGGCGGGCCGCTCGGCTTTCATCACGGGCCAGTCGCCGATCCGCACCGGCCTGTTGAAAGTTGGCCTGCCGGCCGCGCCGGAGGGTCTCTCGGACAAGGACCCGACCCTGGCCGAGTTGCTCAAGCCGCAGGGCTACGAAACCGGGCAGTTCGGCAAGAACCACCTCGGCGACCGCAACGAGTTCTTGCCGACCGTGCACGGGTTCGATGTGTTCTTCGGCAATCTCTACCACCTGAACGCACAGGAAGAGCCGGAGAATCCGGATTATCCGAAGAACGAGAGCTTTCAGGCGCAGTTCGGGCCGCGCGGCGTGCTGAAATGCGTGGCGACGGATACCGTGACGCCCGGCGAAGATCCCCGCTTCGGCGCCTGGGGCAAGCAAAAGTGCGAAGATACCGGGCCGCTGACGCAGAAGCGGATGGAGACGGTGGACGAGGAATTCCTCCAGGCGTCGCTCAGCTTCATCGACCAGGCCCATCAGGACAACAAACCGTTCTTCCTGTGGTTCAACCCGAGCCGCATGCACATCTGGACGCGTCTGAAACCCGAATCGGATGGCAAGACCGGGCTCGGGATCTACCCGGACGGGATGACCGAGCATGACGGGCATGTCGGCCAACTCCTGAGCAAACTGGATCAGCTCGGCATCGCGAACAACACGATCGTCATCTACACGACGGACAACGGTGCCGAAGTGTTCTCGTGGCCGGACGGCGGCACGACGCCGTTCCGCGGCGAGAAGAACACCAACTGGGAAGGCGGCTATCGCGTGCCGGCCCTGATCCGCTGGCCGGGGAAGGTGGCGCCGCGCACCGAAGTCAACGGCATCGTCTCGGCGGAGGATTGGGTGCCCACCTTGATGGCGGCGGCGGGCGAGCCTGACATCACCGCCAAGTTGCTGCAGGGCTACGACGCGGCCGGGAAGACCTTCAAGGTCCATCTCGACGGCTACGACCAGGGCAATCTGCTGGCCGGGAAAGCGCCGGATCCGCGCCGGGAATTCTTCTACTGGACCGACGACGGCGATCTCGCTGGCCTCCGTTACGACCGCTGGAAGGCGGTGTTCATGGAGCAGCGGACCGAGGGCCTCGACGTCTGGCGCGAGCCGCTGGTGCCGCTTCGGGTGCCGCTGCTGTTCGACCTGCGCGAAGACCCGTTCGAGCGGGCGCAGCACGAGGCCGGCGACTACGAACGCTGGTTCGTCGACCGGGTGTTCCTCCTCGCGCCCGCGCAGGCCATCGTCGGGCGATACCTGCAGTCGTTGAGGGACTTCCCGCCGCGCCAGGCACCCGGCACGTTTTCGGTCGGTCAGGCGCTGCAGAGATTGCGAGCGGGAAGCACGAGCGACAACTGACGCGAGCACCGATCAGGCCAAGGCGGACCGTGCGGTCCTTGCGTCGCTCCGCGCCGCCCCAGGTGCACGCGCCGGGCCATCGGGGCCAAGGTCGACGGCCGATCGTGTAGGCTTGCACCGCGCGGCATCCCCGGCCGATCGCCGCCTCTCGCCAATCGCCCCGTCCGGCCGTATCTGCGGGCGATGCCGATCGACCCCTCCATCCCCCGCGCGGCCCTCGTCACCGGCGGCGCGAAGCGGCTCGGTCGTGCGATCGCGCTCGCGCTCGCGGGTGCGGGCTTCGACGTCGCCGTGCACGTCAACGCCAGCCTTGAAGAGGGTGAACGCACCGCCGCGGACATCCGGGCGTTCGGCCGTCGAGCGGCCGTCCTTCGCGCCGACCTCGCCCGCGAGGACGAGGTGATGCAGCTGCTGCCGCAAGCGACCGCAGCACTCGGACCCCTCGGCGTGCTGGTGAACAACGCCAGCCGCTTCGAGCGGGACAGCTGGCACGACGCGACGCGCGCAGGCTGGGACGCGCATCTCGAGCCGAACCTCCGCGCGCCCTTCGTGCTGATGCAGGCCTTCGCGCACGCACTGCCGGAGTCAGCACGTGGCGCGGTGATCAATATGATCGACGAGCGCGTTTGGGCGCTCACACCGCATTTCGTCACCTACACCATCTCGAAGGCGGCCCTCTGGGCGCTGACGCAGACCATGGCGCTCGCCCTCGCTCCCCGGATTCGCGTCAACGGCATCGGCCCGGGCCCCGCGCTCCCGAACTCCCGCCAGACGCAGGCGCAATTCGAACGGCAGGCGGCCGGAACACCCCTCGGCTACGGCACCGGCCCGGAGGAAGTGGCGCGGGCGGCGATGGCGATCCTGAGACTGCCGGCGATGACGGGACAGATGATCGCGCTCGACAGCGGTCAGCACTTGCAGTGGAGTCCGGTGCCGGCATCCGCTTCGGCGGACGAGGAATAGGCGATGGAAACAACGCGACTCGCGGACGCACGCCTCGGACTACGACGCATGTTCATCCGCGACCTGGTGCTGGAGGCGAGCGTCGGGGTGTTCCAGCGTGAGCACGAAGCGCGCCAGCGCGTCCGCATCAACGTCGACCTCGGCGTCGAGGACGAGGGTGCCCGCGCGCGGGCACTCTCCCGCGCAGCCGTCGGTCGCGACGTCCTGTCGCGGGTCGTCGATTATGGCGTTTTGGCGGATGCGATTCGCGCGATCGTGGCGGCGGGGCACGTTCAGCTGATCGAGACGATGGCGGAGCGAATCGCCGAACGCTGCCTGCTGGACGAGCGCGTCCGTGTCGCTCGTGTCACAGTCGAGAAAATTGATGTCTTTCCGGATGCAACCAGTGCGGGTGTGGAAGTGGAG
>DATAPS010000100.1:0-5969 GCA_036265085.1 Acetobacteraceae bacterium
CACCGGAAGCGCCGCCAACGAGATCGTCACCAACGCGGTGTTCGACCGGCTGTGCGGCATGGAGCCAGCTGATTGGCTCGGTCGCTTCCGCACGCGCAAGCACGAATTCGCCACCCATCGCGGGACCGACCGGGAGGCGCGCCGCGGCACCCGCAAATCAGCCGCCGGGCCGCACCGACCGCTCGCAGAATACGCCGGCGACCATGACCATCCAGGTTATGGCCGCATCACGATCACGGCGGGCGGCGATGCGCTGCACTGGCGCCATCGCACCCTTTCCGGCGCGCTGAGCCACCGCCACTACGACGTCTTCGAGGTCCCGGAGACCGACGCCCCGCTGGCGCCGAGCCTGATGCCGGTCACATTCCTCTACGACCGCGAGGGCGATGTCGACCGCCTCTCCGCCCCGTTCGAGTCGCAGGTCCCCGACATCGTGTTCACCCGCGCGCCCGGCGGGGATGTGCTCGATCCGGCGTTCCGGGCGGCGTGGGCCGGCGTCTATCGCTCTGGGGCCACCACCCATGTCGTCACGGTTGACGCCGAAGCCCGCGTGACGCTGGCGCCGAGCGGGCAGCCTACATACTTCCTCAGGCCCTACCGGGATCGCATCTTCGCGCTCGAGGGGCTCACAGGCTACCGCGTGGAATTCATGTGCGACGGCGACGGCCCGGTCGAGCGGCTGATCTTCCATCAGCCGAACGGCACGTTCGTGGCGGAGCGTGTGGCGGAGTGAAGCGCGCCGAGCTCAGAAGATGCTGCTCAGGAACCCGCCGCCGGAGGATTTGCGCTGGATGATCGGCGTGTCTCCTTGGTCCAGCGGCTGGCCGAGCGCCGCGTTCTGCCGGATCCGCTGCGCTTCCCTATTCGCGTCGACGGTAATGCCGGGCGGGGGCGCCGACTTCCAGAACATCAGCCGGTTCGTCAGGCTTCGATCGGGCTGATCGAGCGACGCTTCCGCCTCGACCTTCCGGCGGATGTCGGTCGGCGCGGGCGGCCCAGCCTCGCTCACGAGCGCCGACTGGCCAGGGGTCACGCCGGCCTCCGACGCCGTCAGGGCCGCTTGCGGCACGAGCGTCGACTCGGCGGCGGTCGCCGTGGACTGCTCCTGCGGGCGCGGTGCGCCAGGACGTGGCGGGCGGATCGTGAAGTCCGGCGGCATCGAGAGCGGCGCGCGCGTGGTCACCTGGAACTCGTCCGGCGCCTCGCGGACCAAGCCGAAGCTGCGGGTGATGTCGTCACCCGAGCAGCCGCCCAGCGCGCCGGCCAGAGCAACGGTGCCGACCGCCACGAAGACGCCGCGTCTCGCGCCACGTCGAATCGCGACGAAATGGTCAAGATACGGTGATACGTCTTGCATTGCCGCCTTTTAACCGGGGTCCGGCGCCCCTGCAAGATTTTCGCGCGGGTGCCGCGGCTCGCGGTGGAACAAACTTTCGAGCACCAGCGTGCCGACTCCGCACACGATCGCCGCGTCGGCCACATTGAACACGTACCACGACCAGCCCCAGGCATGCGCGTGTATGAAATCGACAACCGCGCCGTAGCGGAGCCGGTCGATGACATTGCCGATCGCCCCGCCGGCGATCGCGCCCAAGGCCATCGCCACGGCCGGCCGCTCCGACCGCCGCAGCCAGATGCCGATCGCGAGCACGATCGCGATCGCGACGGCGGCCAGCCCGATGCTGCTCCACCCGCCGAGCGCGTTGAGCATCCCGAAGGTCACGCCGCGATTCCACACCATCGTCAGGTTGAGCACCGGCAGCACCGCGACGGTGCCGAGCTCCGGCAGGTGGAGCACGTTCAGCACCCACCATTTGCTCGCCTGATCGGCGGCAAGGATGACCAGCGCCGAGGCGATGCCGAGACCGGTCAGGCGGTTGCGCGTCATTCCGCCGCGGGCCGCAGCACGAGGCCAGACTCGACGGCGTCGATGCAGCGCAGGCAGAGCGCCGGGTGATGCGGGTCGCTTCCGACTTCCGGCAGCACGCGCCAGCAGCGTGCGCATTTCTCGCCCGACGCGATCCCGGTCTCGGCGACCACATCTGTTTCATCTACCGCCGGATCGAGTCTCACCTGCGAGACGATCAGCACCTCCGCCCACTCCTCGGCGGTGAGACCGAGATCTTCGCCAGGCGCGAAGCGCAGCGTCGCCGCGGCTTGCAGCGATGAGCCGATCAGGCCGTCCTTGCGCATCGCCTCCAGCTTCACCGTGGCGCGCCGCCGTTGCTCGCGGACCGCCGCCCAGCGCTCGGCCAGCGCATCGTCGCGCCATTCGGCGGGGATGACCGGGAAGTCCTGGAAGTGGACGCTCTCCTGCTCGCCAAACCGCGCGCTCCACGCCTCGTCGGCGGTGAAGCACAGCACCGGCGCGAGCCATGTCGTCAGGCAGCGATGCAGATGATCGAGGACGGTGCGCGCGCTCCGTCGCCGGAGCGCATCGGGACGGTCGCAGTAGATCGAGTCCTTCCGCACGTCGAAATAGAATGCGGACAGATCGGAGGCGCAGAAATTGTGGATCGCCGGATAGACACCGGTCCAGTCGTGCGTGCGCACCGCCTCGCGCACCAGCTCGTCCAGCTCGGCGAGCCGGTGGAGCACCCAGCGCTCCAGCTCCGACATATCCGAACGTTCGACATGCTCGCGGTTCTCGAAGCCGTCGAGCGACCCGAGCAGCCAGCGCAGGGTGTTGCGCAAGCGGCGGTAAAGCTCCGCCTGCTGCTTAAGTATTTCCGGACCGATTCGCAGGTCGTCGCTCGTGTCGGACGACATCACCCAAAGCCGCAGGATGTCCGCGCCGTACCTGTCCGCGACCTCCTGCGGGGCGACGACGTTGCCGAGCGACTTCGACATTTTCCGGCCCTGCTCGTCGAGCACGAAGCCATGCGTCAGCACCGCCTTGAACGGCGCCCGCCCGCGCGTGCCCACGCTCTCCAGCAGCGAGGAATGAAACCAGCCGCGATGCTGGTCGGAGCCTTCGAGATAGAGATCGGCGGGCCAGGGCAGGCCGCGCGCCTCCAGGACGAAGGCGTGGGTCGATCCGCTCTCGAACCACACGTCGACGATGTCCATCACCTGTTCGAAGGCGGCAGGATCGCGGTCCGGGCCGAGAAACCGCGACGCGCCGGACGAGTACCAGGCGTCCGCACCTTCTTCCCGGAACGCGGCGACGACGCGCGCCACGACCTCGGGATCGCGCAGCGGCTCGCCCGTCGCGCGCTCGACGAAGACCGGGATCGGCACACCCCAGGCGCGTTGACGACTGACGCACCAATCCGGGCGGGCGGCGACCATGCTGTGCAGCCGGTTTCGCCCTTGCGGAGGGACGAAATGCGTCCGCTCGATCTCGGACAGTGCCTTCGCCCGGATGCCTTCCGGCCCATCCATGCGGATGAACCACTGCGGGGTCGCGCGGAAGATCAGCGGCGCCTTCGAGCGCCAGGAATGCGGATAGGAATGCACGAGCTTGCCGCGCGCCATCAGCGTGCCTGCTTCGGCGAGCGCCGCGGAGATCGGATCGGCGGCCTTGTAGACATGGACGCCGGCAAAGAGCGGGATCCAGGGATTGAACGTGCCGTCGTCGGCCACCGTCTCCGGCACCTCGATGCCGTGGGCGCGGCCGAGATTGAAGTCGTCCTCGCCATGCCCCGGCGCGATGTGCACGAACCCCGTGCCCTGCTCCGTCGTGACGAAATCGGCGGCGAGCAGCGGCACCACATGCTCGTAGCCGCGCCCACGCAGCGGATGCGCGGTGGTGGTGCCGGCGAACGCGCCGCCGTGCAGCACGCGCAACACGTGATGCGTGTTGATCTTCGCGCTCTCGAGCAGCTGCGGGAGCAGTGCGAGCGCCACCAGCACGCGCTCGCCGGGCCGGGCGAGCGATCCGTCCGCGACGCTGTCGATCCGCACGAGCGCGTAATCGATCGACTCTCCATACGCGATCGCGCGGTTCCCCGGCATGGTCCAGGGCGTCGTCGTCCAGATCAGGACCGACGCGCCCTCCAGGCCCTCCATCGGCGACATCAGGATTGGGAAGCGCACCGTGATCGTGGTGCTGGTGTGATCGTGGTACTCGATCTCGGCCTCGGCGAGCGCCGTCTTCTCGACCGGACTCCACATCACCGGGCGCAGGCCGCGATAGAGCGCGCCGTTGAGCAGGAACTTGCAGATCTCGCCGGCGATCGCCGCCTCCGAGGGCAGATCCATTGTCGCGTAGCGGTGCGTCCAGTCGCCCTGCACGCCGAGCCGCCGGAACTCCGCCTGCTGCACGCTCATCCATTTTTCCGCGTACGCGCGGCATTCGGCGCGAAAGGCGAGGATGTCGACCTCGTCCTTGTTGCGTTTGCGCGCGCGGTACTCCTCCTCGATCTTCCACTCGATCGGCAGGCCGTGGCAGTCCCAGCCGGGGATATAGAGCCCGTCCTCGCCCGCCATCTGATGGGCGCGGTTGACCACGTCCTTGAGGATCTTGTTCAGCCCTGTGCCGATATGGATGTTGCCGTTCGCGTAGGGCGGGCCGTCATGCAGGATGAACGGGCGCCGCCCCAGGGACCGCGCGCGCTGCTTGTTCCAAACGTCGAGCCGGTCCCACCGCTCGAGGATCTGCGGCTCCTTCTTAGGGAGATCGCCGCGCATGGGAAACGGCGTGGTGGGTAGAAAGACGGTATCGCGGTAGTCGGGGGCGTCGGACATCTGGGGTGACCCGGTCGGGGGTAGGAGAGAATGCGCGCGAAGTTGCTGGGCCGTTCAGGCCGCGGCGGTAATTCGGTGCGCGCTATAGACCGGGTGCATGGCCAAGACCATGGGGAGTGGGTGGGGGCAGTGTCAACCGCCGTGTCAGGCGAAGATGCCGCGCGCGCCGCGCGCCGCGCCCGCGTGTCATACCCGGCCGTATCTGGCCGGGCGGAGCGTCATTTCTTCGAGCCGAAGGTCGTGAGCAGCGCGTCGAGGAAGGCAAAGAAGACCTCCACCCCATAGCCGGCGAGGAAGGCGACGGCGAGCGGCTGCAGGGACGCCTCGGGACTGAACACGTTGAACAGGCTGATGATCGCGCCGACGGTCATCGCGGCGATGGTGCGCGCCATGTTCGCATAGGACGTCGGGTGATAGGTCCGCCGGCGCACACGCTCGGAGAAGTCGCGCAGGTTGAAGGCGAAGGCGCCGAGCAGCGCGTAGAGGACGGGGAGCAGGTAGGCCGTAATCGCGCCGTAGAATGCGAGCGTGTCGGCACGGACGTTCTGGCCGAAGTCGCGCACGTCCTGGTAGGCGCCGATCTTGCAGAGCCCCTCGCGACGCATGTTCACCAGCCCGGAGTCGAGATGAACCATCGCGTTCGCGTCCTTCCGCCAGCCCGACTTCGCGTCCGTCGTGTCGAGCGGGCTCTGCTCCCAGCTCAACACGAAGAAGTCGAGCTTGCTCGCGGTGCGTAGGAGCATGCGGATACCCGACGCGAAGTCCTGCAGCTCGGTGATCAGCAGCGACTCGTCACCGAACTGCGGCTTCGCCCTGGGCACTTTGTCCACGGCGCCGCATATCGTTTCGCTCGCGTCGAACGGCGGTCCGACCTGCGTGCGCAGCTTCACCGCGAGTTCGTCCGCGTGCTTGATGCCGTGCGCTATCTCGTCCGACATCGAGACCGTCACGAACGAAATCCCGGAGAAGACCGCGACCAGCAGGGCCAGGGCGATCGCGCCGGCGCCGTTCCAGCGCAGATTGCGGCGTGTGCGCTCGTCGGAAACGCGCAATGTCTCGGTGGTGACCGGGGCCGTCTTCGCCGCGAGCTCGGTCGCCGCGGCAAAGAATGCGACAACCATTTCAGGGGTCAGCATGCCCCGATCGACGCACTCGCGCGCTTTCACGATCGCCGCAATCGTCCCTTCCGGCAGAGTGACGCCGGAGGTGGCGGCGTAGCGAAGAAGCAGCTCGGCATCGCGGACCGACCCCACGAACTCCGTGTCGATCGCGGGCTGGTT
>DATAPS010000101.1:0-19003 GCA_036265085.1 Acetobacteraceae bacterium
CGGCCGGGTCGTCAGGTCCGGGGTAAGGAGGGAAGTTCCAGGCGATCACGAGAGACAAGGTAGGATGGTCGGCAGATCGAGGAAATCAGGGGCTTTACGGATAGCGGTGGTTATGGTCGAGAGCGTGGCGCTTCGAGGCGCGCGGCGCCGAACTCGTGGCAACGCTGCGCTCGCGCCTCGACGTCAACACGGTTGAGGCGCGGACCGACGCGGGGGTCGCCAGCATGGGATTGACGCGCGCTTTGTCCCACCGAGTCACATCGGCTTGTGCGGAGAGGAGCGCTGTCGCTCGCGCGAGCGGCTCAAGAACGCCGCATTGTGAGCGCGTCACATCGGCCCCGATGAAAGAACGGACAATCGCGCAAGCGCTCGCCGCCCTATTCGCGATCTACGGCGTGATCGCCGTGGCCCTGCTGGCCACGACGATTCCGCCGTTCCAGAACCCGGACGAGCCGGCGCATCTGATGCGCGCCGAGCAGATCGCGCGGGGCGGAATCTGGGGGCGGCACGTCACGTTCCGGATGCCTAACGGGTCCGAGTTTCGCACCAGCGGCGGGCTGGCCGATCCGGCACTGCTTCAAGCGGCCAGCCCGTTCTGGCCGATTTTTCAGCATCCGGATGTGCGCGCGATCCGCGCGATGTGGGCGCCGGACGTCCATTGGTCCGACGCGCTGACGCCAGCCCAGTTCAACAACACCGCGCTCTATCCGCCGATCTTCTACATCCCGGCGGCGATCGGGGTCGCGATCGGTCGTGCGGCCGACCTCAGCGTCGTGCGGACGCTCACGCTCGCGCGCCTGCTCACGGGCGCGGCATCGGTGGCGGTCGGGACCATTGCGATTGCGGCGGCCCGCGGTCTCGCGGTTTGGCTGTTTGCCATCTTGACGTTGCCGATGTCGCTGGCCTGCATGGCGTCCGCCGCGCAGGACGGCCTGCTGATCACCTCGGCGGCGCTGGCGGCGGTTCTGCTCCTGCGCCTGCGATGCGAAAGGCGTGCCCGGGCCGCGGCGGTTCTCGTGGTCTTGACGATGGTTCTCGGTGCGGTCGGTGCGGCGCGGCCACCCTATATCGGCCTCGCGCTGCTCCCTCTCGCGGCGCGAGCGGCGCCGCTCGGTTCCAGGATCCTGGCGGCGGCGGCTGTACTCCTCATCGTGGGAGCCTGGTCCGCGACCGCCGTGATGACGGCCTACGCGCCGTTCGTCATTATCGGGGCCGATCCCCAGGGCCAGATCGCTTCCCTGATTCGCGATCCGCCGGCCGTCGCCTCGATCGCCCGCGATACCCTGGTCGGTCACTGGCGGGAATACGCGACCGGGTTCGTCGGGTCGCTCGGCTGGCAGGACCTGGCGTTTTCCGCCTGGTACTACGATGCCGCATTCGCAGCCCTGGCGGCCGGGCTCGCCGCCGCCATGCTGCGCCCGCGCGACGAAGGAGCGGGTGCGAGAGCCTCGCTTCTCGTTCTGCTCGGCGTCCTGATCTCGGCCGCGGCGATATTCGGGATCGAGTATCTGAGCTGGACGCCGCCCGGCGCGCCGGGCGTGGAAGGCGTCCAGGGCCGCTATTTCCTGCCGCTCGCGCTCGTCGCGGGCTTGGCTCTGCCGGCTCTGGGCGGCGGCCGTGGGCTCGCTCGTTTCCGAAGCGCACTGCTGCTGGCTGTCTCAACATTCCCCGTCGTCTCGATCGTCGAGACGATGCGGGGGATCGTCGGGCGCTACTATCTGCAATGACCGGCGCGAGCGGCAGCCGTTCTTGACGGTGTCGCCCGCTCTGTGGCCAAGGTAACGCCTGCGTCGCGATCAACGGTCGCACGACAGCAACACGGGTCGGGAGAAACTTCGCCATGACGAAACCGCCGCGCGGTCGCCTGTTCTTCGCCAATCCCGGACCGACGAATATCCCCGACAGCATCCTGAAGGCCGTGTCGCAGGCGACCGTCGATTTCAACGACGCCGGCTTCATGGCGGTCTACGAGTGCTGCGTCGACGGGCTGAAGCGGGTCCTGAAGACCAAGCAGCACCTGTTCTTCTACACCGCGTCCGGGCACGGCGCGTGGGAAGCCTCGCTGGTCAATCTGCTCTCGCCCGGCGACCGCATCCTGCTGCTGGAGACCGGCAATTTCTCCGAGAGCTGGGGCCGCATGGCGGAGGGCTTCGGGATCACGGTGCAGACCATCCCCGCCGATTGGCGGCGCGGCGTCGACATGAACGCCGTCAAGTCAGCGCTGGCGGCCGACAAGCAGCACGCGATTCGCGCCATCTGTGTCGTGCACAACGAGACCTCCACCGGCCTCGCCCTGCCCCTCGAGCAGGTGCGGGGGGCGCTCGATCAGACTGCCCATCCCGCGCTGTTCCTGGTCGACACGATCTCGTCGCTCGGCTCGATCGATTTCCGCATGGATGAGTGGGGCATCGACGCCGTGGTCGGCGGCTCGCAGAAGGGGCTGATGCTGCCGACCGGGCTCAGCTTCACCGGCGTCTCCGAGAAGGCGATGGCGGCGCACAAGCAGGCGAAGCTGCCGAAGGTCTACATGGATTGGACGCGCATGCTGACGCGGCCGCACAAGAGCTTC
This sequence comes from Acetobacteraceae bacterium, assembly GCA_036265085.1. Taxonomy (GTDB): domain Bacteria; phylum Pseudomonadota; class Alphaproteobacteria; order Acetobacterales; family Acetobacteraceae; genus DATAPS01. The sequence goes on from DATAPS010000101.1 coordinate 2,570, forward strand.
ATCGGGACGGTGCCGACCACGTATTTCTACGGCCTGCAGGAGAGCCTGCGGATGATCGAGGAGGAGGGGCTCGACGAGGTGTTCGCGCGGCACGCCCGGCTTGCGGAGGCGGTGCGGCGCTGCGTGCGGCGCTGGAGCGGGAACAACGGCCCGCAGATCTTTTGCCTCGATCCCTCACGCGCCTCGAACTCCGTCACCGCCGTGCTGATGCCGGAGGGGCATGATGCCGAGGCGGTACGCCGGACGGCGGTGCGGCGGTTCAATGTGTCGCTCGGCGGGGGCCTGTCCAAGCTGTCGGGCAACGTGTTCCGGATCGGCCATCTCGGCGATCTGAACGAGCCGATGGTGCTCGGAACACTCGCGGGCGTGGAGATGGCGCTGCGCCTCGAGCGCGTCCCACATACGGCCGGCGGCGTGGATGCGGCGATGGCCTATCTTGCCGAGCCGGAGCGTGCCGAGGTCCAACATGCGGCCTGAGTAGGAGCGGCCTGAGTAGGGGGGTCTGAGCCGGGGGCGATTCTGCCGGGCCGCCCAAGCCGCCGCGCGGCCGGGGGTTTCACGGCCGCGATCCTCTATCCTCTTTCCGCCTTTTGGAGGCGCCGACACCCGGCGCCGTGTCGGCCCATTCCTCGCTGATCTGCGTGCCGCCAGGCGATCGCGGCTCCCGATACCGCACCATCGTGGGCTTCTCGACTCGCCATCGCACCGCTCTGTTGAAAATCGGCGCGACCCGCCATGTTCACGCCTTGTTCACGAGCCATCAGCGTTGTCTGTGTCCTTTGAGGCTCCATATTGTGGCTGGACACCCGAGTCACGCATACATCTAGTTAAATTCGATTGACCAACAGTGGCGCTCCGGCAGGATACAGTCGGAATGATGAGCGAATCACCAGGGGACACCGCCGTGCTCGACGCCGTTCAGTTTCAAGGTCGCCACCAGGTCCGCACCGATCGCTCGCGGGATGCGCTGCTCACCGATTTCGGGCGCGCCACCCTGGACGACCGCTATCTCCTGCCGGAGGAGACCTATCAGGACCTGTTCGCCCGGGTCGCCAGCTACTACGGCGACGATCAGGGCCACGCCCAGCGCATCTACGACTACATCAGCCGGTTCTGGTTCATGCCGGCGACGCCGGTGCTGTCGAACGGCGGCACCAACCGCGGCCTGCCGATCTCCTGCTTCCTCAACGAAGCGTCTGACAGTCTCGACGGCATCGTCGGGCTCTGGAACGAGAATGTCTGGCTCGCGTCCAGAGGCGGCGGCATCGGCAGCTACTGGGGCAACCTCCGCTCGATCGGCGAGAAGGTCGGGCAGAACGGCAAGACCTCGGGGGTGATCCCGTTCATCCGGGTGATGGACAGCCTGACGCTCGCGATCAGCCAGGGCAGCCTCCGCCGCGGCTCGGCCGCCGTCTACCTTCCGATCTCGCACCCCGAGGTGGAGGAATTCACCGAGATGCGACGTCCCACCGGAGGCGACCCGAACCGGAAGGCCCTGAACCTGCATCACGGCATCCTCGTGTCGGACGCATTCATGCGTGCCGTCGAGGCGGACGAGCAGTGGCCGCTGACCTCACCGAAGGACGGCAGCATCGTGCGCCGGATCTCCGCGCGCGCGCTGTGGATCCGCATCCTCACCGCGCGGATGGAGACCGGCGAGCCGTACATCATCTTCAGCGACCAGGTGAACCGCGCGCTGCCGGAGCACCAGAAGCTCGCGGGGCTGGAGGTGAAGACCTCGAACCTGTGCAGCGAGATCACGCTTCCGACCGGGCCGGATCATCACGGGCGCGAGCGCACGGCGGTCTGCTGCCTCTCTTCGGTGAACCTGGAGACGTGGTTCGACTGGAAGGATCACCCGCTGTTCATCGAGGACGTGATGCGGTTCCTCGACAACGTGCTGCAGGACTTCATCGACCGCGCGCCCGACCTGATGGAGCGGGCGAAATACGCGGCGATGCGCGAGCGCTCGGTCGGGCTCGGCGTGATGGGATTCCACAGCTTCCTGCAAGCGCAGATGGTGCCGTTCGAGAGCGTGGTGGCGAAGGTGTGGAACCGCCGCATGTTCCAGCATCTCCGCACGCAGGCCGACGCGGCGAGCCGGCTGCTCGCCGAGGAACGCGGGCCGTGCCCGGATGCCGCGGAGTACGGCGTGATGGAGCGGTTCTCCAACAAGATCGCGATCGCGCCGACCGCGTCGATTTCGATTATCGCCGGCAACTCTTCGCCGGGCATCGAGCCGATCGCGGCCAACGTGTTCCTGCAGAAGACGCTGTCCGGCAGCTTCACGGTCCGCAACCGGCATCTTCAGATGCTGCTCGCCGAGAAGGGGCAGGACAACGAGGACGTCTGGTCGTCGATCACGCTCAACAAAGGCAGCGTGATGAAGCTCGACTTCCTGTCGCAGCACGAGAAGGACGTTTTCAAGACCGCGTTCGAGCTCGATCAGCGCTGGGTGATCGAGCACGCGGCGGACCGCACGCCGTTCATCTGCCAAAGCCAGTCGGTGAACCTGTTCCTGCCTGCCAACGTGCACAAGCGGGACCTCCATCAGATCCACATGCTCGCATGGAAGCGGGGGATGAAGTCGCTCTACTACTGCCGCAGCCTGTCGATCCAGCGTGCGGACAACGTGAGCGAGCGGCTGGCGCAGCCGAACGATCTGATGATGACCTCCGGCGCCGTGCTGCCGCCGGAGGAGGAGCCGGCACTGCCGCTCGCCGCGATGGCTGCTTCGTCGACGACGAACTACGAGGAGTGCCTCGCCTGTCAGTAAGGCGCGGTCCGGGCGCGCGAGCGGCTCACCAGCGGAACTGCGTGCCGAGCGCGAAGCCCTGCGACTGCACGTTGTTGTGGGTTGTCACCTGCGTCGCCCCCGAAGAGACCGCGCCGCTGAGGAAATCGACCCCAAGCTGCTTGCGATGGCCGTAGAGGTAGGTCAGGAAGATGTTCATGCCTGGTGCAAAATTATACGTGCCGCCGGCCGCGACGCCGTACTCGTTGCGGTTGCCAACGAAAGGCGAAGTCGCGGCAGTCTTCGAACCGGCTGACATTATGTCATAGTAAGAGGCGCCGACGATGAACGGGCCGTATGCATACGAGGCGCCGACGAGCCAGACGAACTCGTCCCTCTGACCCTCGGGCAAGAGAGTGTTCAGGCTCCCGTTCACGCGTCCCCCGGTGATATGGCCGCCCACCGTGAGGCCGCCGTAGGTGACGTCGAGGCCGCCGTCGCCGATCAGCTGGTCCCGAAATTGGACGGCGCGCGCGGGTGTTGCGTTGTCGGCCACTCTGCCCGAAAAGATTGTACCACCGGCTATTGCGAACCCGAACGCGCCGACGGCGGCCCGATACCGCGCGAACGCCTCGACGGTGTTGCGCCTCCGCGCGTTGTCGCCGGTCGACGTCGACGAGGCAGTGTCGCAGCCGAGTGCTGCGAGCCCGCCCGAGATCGGGCCGTTGATGCCGGCGTTCGCGGTCACGCCATAGGGGCAATTGCCGATGCTTCCGGTGCCGTTGGAGGCGCTCGGCTCGAAGGAGATGCTGAAATCTGCGCCCGCGAAGTTGGGCGATACGTAGGTGAGTTTGTTCGTTCCGTAGTAGCTGCTAGCCGTCGAGAACGGCCACACCACCTGCGTGTTCGTTGTGAAGAACACAAACACGTCGCCGTTCCAGCCACCGTCGTTGAAGTTCTCGAAAGTGCCAGTGCTCAAAAGCGTCGCCGCGCCAGGTGCGCCGCCGAGCCGGAGATAGCCCAACTTGTCGGCCCCGACGTACATGTGTTGCTGACGGTAGAAGATCGTATTGCGAGAGCGGTCCTGTGCCGAGATCGATCCGTTGATGCCGCCGCCCGGGGGGGACGACTGGTCTTCACGTATTTCGAGCATAGCGCCGTACCTCATCCCGTTGGCCGCGATCCCATCGAAACCGGGGTAGATTCGGGCGTATTCGCCGAACGCGTACTGCGTAAGCTTGGTGTTCGTCTGCGGCGAGCCGAGGCTGGTGGCGCTCGACGCGGTCGACGTCACGAAGCCGGGGTTCTGGCCACTATCCGCGTAGACCCCCGCGTAGGTGTTGACACGAACGTTCAGGCGCACGGTGATCGTGCTGGGTCCGGGTGTCGGCGATGGGGCGAGGGTGAAGAAGCTCGGGGTGGGCACGACGGCCGGCACGGGCGCGGATTGCGCGACCACAGCGGACGGGAGGGATGCTGCTGCGAGCGCGGCAGCGCCAACCGCAAGTAGATTCTTCATCGGTCGGCTCCCGACTCCGTTGGGTCGATAATCTAAGTTCCTGCAAGACGCGTTCACCATGACGTTTGTTTGGCTGCCGCCGAACCATTGCTACCGCGACTTTTATGCAACAGGTGTGTCCTAGCCCGTGCGCGCGCGTTTGATTAGGATGATGCAACCGAGAGAGGAGTCGCCGCCGTGGACAGTGAACGCGTCATCTCATTGGCGACCGAACGCGTCGTGGCACGTGTCGAGGGGCCGATTGGCTGGATCGTGTTCAACAATCCGGCGCGGCGGAACGCGATGTCGCTGGACATGTGGCAGGGGCTCGGGGACGCGGTCGAGGCGCTGACCGCCGACGATGCCGTCCGCGTCATCGTCTTGCGCGGCGCCGGCGGGAAGGCGTTCGTCTCCGGCGCCGACATCTCGCAATTCGAGGCGCAACGCTCGACCCCCGAGACGGTCGCGGCCTACGACGAGGTGGCAGACCGCGCTGGAACCGCACTCGATTCGACCCACAAGCCGACGCTCGCGATGATCGAGGGCTTCTGCATCGGCGGCGGCGTGGGCATCGCGATCCGCTGCGACATGCGCGTTGCGTCCGAGGCCTCGAAGTTCGGCATCCCCGCCGCGCGCCTCGGCCTCGGCTACGGACCGGCCGGCGTGCGTCGGCTGATGGATCTCGTCGGGCCCTCCTACACGAAGGAGATCTTCTTCACCGCGCGCCATTTCACCGCTGCGGAGGCGCACGGGATGGGGTTGGTCAACCGCGTTTTCGCGGCCGACGCGCTGGAGGACTCCGTGCGCGCAATGTGCAGCGGGATCGCCGAGAACGCGCCGCTGACGATGAGGGCGTTGAAGCGGACCGTCGATGCATGGGCGGCCGGCGGCGAAGCGGGCGCGCTCGCCGAATGCGACCGGCTCGTCGCCGCCTGTTTCGCCAGCGCCGATTACATCGAGGGCCGGCGCGCTTTCATGGAGAAACGGCGGCCTGCCTTCCAGGGACGATGAGCGGCTATTGCGCAATCGCGCCGGGACACCCGGTGCATGAGCGCTATCACGCGACGGAGTACGGCTTCCCGTCGCGCGACGAGACGGTGCTGTTCGAGCGGCTCTGTCTCGAGATCATGCAGGCCGGGCTGTCCTGGGAACTCGTGCTCAAGCGGCGCGACGGGATGGCCCGCGCCTTTGCGGGCTTCGAGGTCGATCGCGTCGCGGCCTTCGGTGAGCATGACACGGCGCGCCTGCTGGCCGATCCGGCGATTATCCGCAACCGGCTGAAGGTCGCGGCGATCATCGAGAATGCTCGCCGCATTCGCACGATGCGGGACAGCGACGGCGGGTTCGCGGCGTGGCTGGACGCGCATCACCCGCGCGACAAGGCGGCCTGGGTGAAGCTGTTCAAACGAACCTTCCTGTTCTGCGGCGGCGAGATCGTCGGCGAGTTCCTGATAAGCCTCGGGTACCTGCCGGGCGCGCATGCGCAGGACTGTCCGGTCGCGGCCCGGATCCGTGCGCTGTCGCCGCCCTGGCTTTCCGCGGGACTGTAGCGACTCGAACCGCAGCGGTATGTCGTGGTTTCCGGACCTCAGAAACACTACATGTGGTCGTGACTGAGGCGGAGAGGGATGAGAGCCATGGACGAGACCAAGACCGACGAGTTACCGGTCCGGTTCGACCTGCTGACCGAGAACCCGGTCTACAAGCCGTTCCGTTATCCCTGGGCCTACGAAGCGTGGTTGACGCAGCAGCGCGTCCACTGGCTGCCGGAAGAGGTGCCGCTCGCTGACGACGTGAAGGATTGGCACCGCAATCTGACCCCGGGGGAGCGTAACCTGCTCTCGCAGATCTTCCGCTTCTTCACTCAGGCGGACGTGGAAGTGAATAATTGTTACATGAAGCATTACAGTCAGGTGTTCAAGCCGACCGAAGTGCTGATGATGCTCTCCGCCTTTTCGAACATCGAGACGATCCACATTGCCGCCTACAGCCATTTGCTCGACACCATCGGGATGCCTGAGCTCGAATACCAAGCCTTCATGAAGTACAAGCAGATGAAGGACAAATACGACTATATGCAGATGTTCTCGGTGGAGAACAAGCATGAGATCGCGAAGACCCTTGCGGCGTTCGGCGCGTTCACGGAAGGACTGCAGCTGTTCGCGTCATTCGCGATCCTGCTCAACTTCCCCCGCTTCAACAAGATGAAGGGCATGGGCCAGATCATCAGCTGGTCCGTCCGCGACGAGACGCTGCATTGCCTCTCGGTAATCCGTCTGTTCCGCACCTTCGTGCAGGAAAATCCGGAGATCTGGACGGACGATCTGCGACGTGAGATCTACATCGTGTGTGCAACGATCGTCGATCACGAGGACGCGTTCATCGATCTCGCCTTCGAGTTCGGCGCCGTAGAAGGCTTGGACGCACGAGCGGTGAAGCAATATATCCGCTTCATCGCGGACCGGCGCCTCAATCAGCTCGGGTTGAACAGCTTGTATCACGTCGACCGCAATCCGCTTCCCTGGCTTGACGACATGCTCAACGCTGTCGAGCACACGAATTTCTTCGAGAATCGTGCGACCGAATACAGCCGGGCATCGACGGGCGGGACGTGGGAGGAGGCGTTCGACAGCGCCGTGTTTTCTCCCTCCGCCCTTGATTCGGCCTCTCGGCATCGGTAGTTGCGGAAGACAGTGATATGGTTATGCATACCGGTCAGGCGGGGCGGTACTGAGGGAATGGTGAGCAACAACAGCACGGAGGGTGACCGGGAGACGTTGGAGATCGCGCCGGTGCGCGACTTCGATCTTGGGACCGGAGCTGCCCCACGATACAGCCGTCGCCTGTCCGACAAGGTCTTGATCGCGTTCCACCATGCTTGCGATCAAGGCGACTTCGAGATCGCGCAGGAATTGCTCGCGATTCTCGAAAAGATTCTGACGCGCCGGCCGGCAACGCCGGATGGCAATCGGCGGCGCAGCATGGAAAGCCTTGTGGCCGCGCACGAGCGGCTCTGGCATCTCCGGCATCCCGGCGACAGCCGCTTCTGATCTCGCGATCAGAGCATCAGGACCTGGCCGTGGCGCAGGATCGCCTCGGCGGCATCGGTGAATCCGCCGTTCGCCGTGTGAAGCACCAACCCAGGCAGGATCTCGCAAGGGGATCGTCCGCCTCGCCGTGAACGGACCACGACGAGCTTCGCGGCCGCGCCCTCGCGGGGCCAGAGCGGCGCGATCTTGAAGCCGCCGCAGCCGGCGGACGTCATTCCGGCGAGGCAGGCGGGAAGGACCGCCGCCGCCACGATGAACGTCAGCGTGCCGCGCTCGCGGAGTGGCCGGGCGAGAGCGCCTGCCCAGGCGGCGAGCAGGTCTCCGGTATCGCGCTTCGCGGCTTCACGCGCCGTATCGGGCGAGGGCGTGCCGGCAGGCTCATGCCAGGGCGGATTGGCGAAGGCGTGGTCATACCGCTCGTCACTGCGGAAGGCGGTGATGTCCTCCGTGACGATCGCATAACCCTGCATTCCATTCGCGCGCAGGTTCTCGCGTGCGATTGCCGCGAGATCGGGGTCGCGCTCGATTCCGATGCCGCGAAGGTCTGGAACCCGCGCCGCAAGACAGAGCAGCGCGGCACCACTTCCGGTCCCGGCTTCGAGCACGCGGTTCCCCCTTCGCGCCGGAACGCAAGCGGCGAGGATGACCGGTTCGATTCCAGTGCGATGGCCGTATTGCCGCTGACCGTGCCGCACGCGACCGTCCAAGAGCGTGCCGTCGTCGAGCGCCGGATCTAGCGACCCAGTCACGCTTCGCCGGCTTCGCGCAGCACGCGGCGTGCCTGCGCTTCGTCGTCCTCCGCCACCGCGAGCCGGCGTTGGATTGCGCCGATGCTTCCTTCAACCGCGCTGACGTGATGGTCGAGCAGCAGGGATTGGATGCCGGCGTCCTGCAGCAGCGCCATCAGGAAGCTGAGCCGGACGAGATCATTGGATACGACCAGGACGCGCATGGGGCGATGCTAGTCCAAGGCGCACGTCGCGGCACGGGGGTCGCCTTGACCCTCCGTCGCCGCCGCCGATAAGGTGCGGCGCGCGTCAGGCCAGCACATGTGTTTCATCCCGCCGGGAGGGCCTCGTGGGAGACGCCAATTCCCGTCAGGTGATCGACGATGCGCGAGTTCCGCAGATGATCACGGCGATCCCCGGCGAGGACGCGCTCTCCGAGTTGCAGCGCCTCGTTCATGCCGACATGGAGGCGTGCAATCGCGCGATCGTCGCGCGCATGGACAGCCCGGTCGCGCTCATCCCGCAACTCGCCGCGCATATCGTCGCGGCCGGGGGCAAGCGTTTGCGGCCGTTGCTGACGCTCGCCTCGGCGCGGATGTGCGGCTATCCCGGGCCGGACGATCCGGAGGGCGAGCGCCACGTCAGCCTGGCGACCTGTGTGGAATTCATCCATACAGCGACGCTGCTGCATGACGACGTCGTCGACGAGAGCCGGCTGCGGCGCGGGCTCGCCAGCGCGAACGCGGTATTCGGCAACAAGGCGTCGGTGCTCGTGGGCGATTTCCTGTTCGCCCGGGCCTTCCAGCTGATGGTGGAGGACGGATCGCTCCGCGTGCTCGGCATCCTCTCGCGTGCGGCCGCGACGATCGCGGAGGGCGAGGTGCTCCAGCTGGTTACGCAGCATGACCTCTCGACCTCCGAGGCGCAGTATCTCGACGTCATCCGCGGCAAGACGGCCGCACTCTTCACTGCGGCCTGCCAGGTCGGCGCCGTGCTGGCGGACCGTCCGGCCGACGAAGAGGCCGGGATGGCCGAATACGGCACAAATCTCGGCATCGCCTTCCAGCTCGTCGATGACGCGCTCGATTATGCGGCCGATCAGGAAAAGCTCGGCAAGACCGTCGGCGATGATTTCCGCGAGGGCAAGATCACGATGCCCGTGCTCGCCGCATTCGCCGCCGGCGACGAAAATGAGCGGGCATTCTGGCGCCGTACGCTCGAGGACGGCGAGCAGTCCGACAACGATCTGCACACCGCGATGCGACTGATGGACAGCCACGGCGCGATCCCGACGACGCTCGACCGTGCGGCCTCGTTCGCGGCGAGCGCGAAAACCGGGCTCGACATATTCCCGTCGTCGCCGATCCGTGACACGCTTGCGGCAATAGCGGACTATACGATACGGCGAGCGAGGTGAGGGAATGACGGGACGGGTCAATCGTGCGATCGAACTGCTCGAGCAGGATCAGGCGATCTATTACGCAGGGCATCATACCGGCCATGTCCTGACTTACGAACAGGGCAAGAAGGACGCGCATATCTGGGCCGATTACATCAATATCGGCATGGAGCACGGCTCCTTCGATCTGGCCGGCCTTGCCGAATACATGCGCGGGCTCGTCGACGGCGGTCCAGCAGGTTCGGGCCATCGGACGCCGACGGTGGTCGTCGAAGCCCCGGTCCACGGCACCGACGAGATGAACGTGCGGCACAACGCCTGGCAGTTCCGTCAGATCCTCGGACGCGGCGTGCATGGGATCCTGCTGTGCCAGACTGAGTCCGCCGATGCGGTGCGGGCTTTCGTCGAGTCCTGCCGCTATCCCGTCAATCTCGCGGGGGTCGATCCGCAACTGCCGTCGCCGCTCGAGCGTCTGAACGGCGCGTTGCGCGGACCGACCGGATCGCATGACGGCCGTCCGCTGCTCGGCATCGGCACGCGCGGTCATGGGTCGGAAGCGTCCGCGGCGCCGATCTGGGGCATCTCGCACGAGGAATACCTGCTGCGCTGCGATCCGTGGCCGCTGAATCCCAGGGGTGAGCTGATGCTCGGCGTGAAGCTGGAGAGCCCCGAAGGGGTCGCCAACGCCGACGAAATCCTCGCGGTTCCCGGCCTCGCTTTCGCCGAGCTCGGCCCGGGGGACCTCAGCCTTTCGCTCGGCTATCTCAAGCCGCCGATGGAAGCCTACCCGGCCGAGATGAGGGCAGCGCGCGAGCGCGTGTTCGCCGCGTGCCGGAAGAACAAGCTCGCGTTCCTCGAATCCTGCCGCCCGGACAACGTGCGCGCGCGCATCGACGAAGGCGTGCGTGTCATCGCCGGCCAGAGCGAGGAGGCGGCGCGCATCGGCCGCGCCCATCAGAAGCGGCTGATGCCGGCCTAGGTTCAGTTCGCCAGCGCGCTGACCTCCACATCGAGGGTTCGCGCGCTGGCGCCTTTGCCGACACGGATTACGGCGGCGCCGTCGGCCCAACGCAAGCGATGGCTGTCATCGTTCTCGGAGCTACCCGATCACGCTGATCTGCTCGCGACGGAGCTGGACCGTCAGTTCGTCCAGCGCGCGGCCGACGCCGTCCAGCATCTCGTCGATCTCGGCTTTCGTGATGATCAGCGGCGGGCTGAACGCGAGCACGTCGCCCGAAAGCGGCCGCCCGATCACGCCGTGCGTCTCCAACAGTTTCGCCAACCGCGCGCCGATCTTCTGCTTCGGATCGAAATTCCGCCGCGCCGCGCGATCCTCGACGAGCTCGACCGCGCCGATCAGGGCAACGCCGCGGACCTCGCCGACCAGCGGATGATCTGCGAAGCGGCGCCGAAGCTCGCGCTGCATGTGCGGGCCGACGTCGTTGACGTGTGCGCCGATGTCCATCTCGTCGTAGATCTTCAGCGTCTCGACCGCGACTGCGGCCGGCACAGGGTGGCCGGAATAGGTGTAGCCGTGTCCGAACGTGCCGATTGCGTGGCTCTCGTCGGCGAGCGCCTGGAACACACGCTCGTTCACCATCACCGCGCTGATTGGCAGATAGGATGAGGACAGCGCCTTCGCGCAGGTCAGGATGTCCGGCTGCGCGCCGAGGGTCTGGCTGCCCCAGTAGTTGCCGGTGCGCCAGAACCCGCAGATGACCTCGTCCGCGACGAACAGCACGTCGTATTTCCGAAGCACCGCCTGGATCTTCTCGAAATAGCCGCGCGGCGGAAGGATCACGCCGCCCGCGCCCATGATCGGCTCCGCCCACATCGCGGCGACCGTGTCGGGATCTTCGGCGAGGATCAGCTTCTCAAGCTCCTCCGCGCAGCGCGTCGCGAATTCGTCCTCGCTCTCGCCGGGATGCGCGCCGTGATAGTAGTGCGGGGTCATCGTGTGCACGAAGCCGGGCAGCGGCACGTCGAAGCTGCGATGGTTCGCGGGCAAACCGGTAAGCGACGCGGCGGCGAGGGTGATGCCGTGATAGCCCTTGATGCGGCCGATGATCTTCTTCTTCCTCGGCCGGCCCACCGCGTTGTTGAAGTACCAGACCATCTTGATGCCGGTATCGTTCGCCTCGGAGCCCGAGTTGGCGAAGAACACCTTGCTCATCGGCGCCGGAGCGCGCTCGATGAGCATCTCGGCGAGATCGATCATCGGCTCGTGCGATTTGCCACCGAACGAGTGATAGAACGGCAGCGTGCGCATCTGCTTGACCGACGCTTCGACAAGCCGCTCGTTGCTGAAACCGAGTGCGGCGCACCACAGCCCGGCGACGCTGTCGATGTAGCCCTTTCCGCTCTCATCGAACACGCGCACGCCTTCGCCGCGGGTAATCACCATTGGCCCGGTTTCGAGATGGGCGCGCAGGTCGGTGTAGGGATGCAGCGCATGGGCGCGGTCGCGCGCGGATGGCGAATTGGCGCGGCTGGTGGCGGGAGGCGGATTCATGCGGGGGCTCCATCGCGAATGTTCGGGCGAATTTGATCATGACACATCAGCGGCGGCCGATGTCACTGTTCAGGCTGAAATCCCGGCACGCCTTCCTGCCACAGCAAGAATGTATACGTGTCCGCCACATCCTGCTCGGCTTCCTCGCGGGTGCCGACTGAATGGCCACCCGCCTCCTCGACCCGGAGCAGCACCGGCTTCGGGCCGCTGTCGGCCGCCTGCAAGCGGGCCGCGAACTTCGCCGGCATCCACGGAAGCACGCGCGTATCGTTCAGGGCGGTCGAGATCATCACGCCGGGATATTCCACGCCGTCCCGTATGCGCTGATACGCATCGATCGCGTACAGCATCCGCACGCCGTCTTCCGTCGCGGTCGAGCCGAACTCGCCGACATTGGACGGGCCGATCGGAAGCTGGCCAAGACGAAGCGGATTGAGCAGCCCGACCTGAACCAGGGCCGCGGCGAACAAGTCAGGCCGGTCGGAAATGGCGCCGCCGACAACGACCCCGCCGGCGCTCGCGCCGAGCGCGCCGATGCTATCAGGGTTGGCCCAATAGTTCTTCACGAGATACTCGGCGGCGGCGACGAAGTCGGAGATGCTCTTGGGTTTGTTCTCCAGCTTGCCCGCACGATGCCACTCGTCGCCGAAGCCGCCGCTGCCGCGGACGTGCACCACGACGTAGATGCCGCCGCGGTCGAACCAGGCGCGTCTCATTGGACTGAAGTTAGGATCGACTGCCACGCCATACGCGCCGTACACGTACATCAGGACAGGATGACGACCGTCCCGCGGCGCACCGCGTCGCGCAACGATGGAGAGCGGCACGAACTGACTATCCGGGGTCGGCGCCCGCACCTCGATCCACTCGATGTCGTCGAACGACACGCGAGATGCGGGAGCTATTCCAGTGTTCGTAAATACGTCCGCCTCGGGATCGTAGGCGATGACGACGGGGCTGTGCGTCCAGTTTTGCAGCCGCAGCACGAAACCCGCGGTGGCCGCATTTGCGGTCAATGCGGCAGTCGCGCCGTCGAAGGGGAGGGCCACCTGTTGCGGGGTTCCGTTCCACGGGACCCGCAACACGCGCCCGATTCCCTCCTCGCGGAGCTGCACATACAGCGCGTCGGACGCTGGCACGAAGCTGCTGATCGTGCCGCTTCCCTCCGGCACCACGACCGCGGCGTGCGCGAGGTCGGGCGCGATGGCAGAGGTCCGCAGAATGCGCTGGCGTGGAGCGTCGTGGACAGTCCGTAGGTAGATCTGGTCCCCGTGCAGCACGACGCCGCGAATGTCGTCCTCAAGGCCGGCGACCTTCTGGAACGCGGATCCAGACCGCAGCCCTGACTTCGGAGCCGTGAAGACGGCGCGTGCGCTGGCGGTCAGCCCTGGGTCGTATTCCGCGACCACCATCGAGCTCGTGGGATCGGCGAGACCGCGGAAATAGAATCCGCGCGGGAGGTCCAACGCCGCTGCGAGACCCGGCCCGAACACGGCCACGTCTTGCGTCGGATCTGTCCCGACGTTGTGGAGGTAGACACGGCCGCCGAGCAGCTCCTGCCCGGCGCCGGGCGCAGGGGGCGGCAGGCGGGAATACAGAAACGAGGCATCGTCCATCCAGCTTGGGCGCGCGGCGCGCGTGCGATCGATCTGCTCGGGAAGATCGGTGCCCGTCGCCACCTCTTTCACTCGGAGCGTGCCGATCTCGGCGCCCCCGAGCGAGACGCCGTAAGCGACGTACCGGGCGTTCGGCGATACGCTCCAGTAATCAATGCCGCCGCGCGTGCCGTTCGCATCGAAGCGTGCGGGGTCGATGAGCACGGATTCGGCGGCTCGGTCCGCGCCCTTCACGTAGAGTTTCGCGGCAGCATCCTCCGGCCGGCGCTTGAGCGCGAAATAGAGACCGTTGACGAAGACCGTGCTCGACACCTGGGTCTCGCCGTCATCGAGCTTACGGAGCTCTCTAAGCACCGCGGCGTGCCCAGGAATCCTGTCGAGCATATTGCGCGTATAGGAGCCCGCCGCCGTTATCCAATGATCGAAGGCAGGACCGCCGTTCTCCATCCAGTGATAGGGGTCGTCGAACGTCATGCCGAACAGCGTTTCGGCATGCGGAATGACAGGCGCCGGAGGCGGCGGGTCGGCCGCGCCGAGGAGGATTGCCGCGACCAGGAGTGCTGCGCCCCGCAATGTGCGAACAACGACGAACATGGTTCACACGCCCCGCTCTATCGCCACTCTCAGATCATGCGCCAGCGTTGCGCGGACGCGCGTGACTGTTGCGTGTCGGATACTGGTTTTCCCCTGTCAGCCCAGCGGGTTACCGCTTCAAGCCTCGTCAGGGTCCAGCGGCGGCCACCGATGCGTTTCGCCGTTCCGTCGCTTCCTCGGGGCTTGCGACACCGCCGTGTGCGGCCGACCAGGCGACCGGGTTTTCGAGAAACCGCCGCACCTCGGCGAGCGCAGCATCCGCGAAATACGGCCGATCGCGGCAGGCCTCCAACACGTCCCACCAGGTGCAGAGGTGGTGCAGCGTGATGTCCATCTTCGCGAGCGTCTCGAAGCTGCCGGGGAACACGCCGTAGAAAAAGACGACGAACGCATGGTTCACGATGGCGCCGGCGTCCCGCAGCGATTGCGCGAACTGGATTTTCGAGCGGCCGTCCGTGGTGAGATCCTCGACCAGCAGCGTCCGCTTGCCCTCCGGTACGTCGCCCTCGATCAGCGCGTTGCGGCCGAACCCCTTCGGCTTCTTGCGGACATACGCCATCGGCGCGAGCATGCGGTCGGCGATCCAGGCGGCAAAGGGGATGCCGGCGGTCTCGCCGCCCGCTACCGCTTCGATGCTCTCGAATCCGACATGGCGGTTGATCTTTTCGACACCGAGTTCGCAGATCTTCCCCCGGGCGCGCGGGAAGAAGATGATGCGGCGGCAGTCGATGTAGACGGGCGATTTCCAGCCCGACGTGAAGGTATAAGGTTCCTCGGGGCGAAAATTGACGGCCTTGATTTCCAGCAGGATCCGCGCGGTGGTGAGCGCCGCATCCCGGTCCCAGTCGCTCATGTGGTCTGTCGCCATTCCGCCAGCCTCCGCGTGCGCGTCGAGCGCGTGTCCTAGCGGTGGCTCCGCCGGCCGTCCATCGGAGAGGTGTGCCGGGCCATGACGGCGCATGGCGGTTCCGAGTCCGTGTGGGTGTTGGACGATCCGCGGGCGTCCACATCCGGGCAGGCGATCGGGATTGCCGAACGGCTCGGAGTCCCGTTCCGTCGCATTCCTGTCGTGTGGAACTGGATGGCCAATGTCGCCGGGCTGCTGCCGCGCGGCTCGCTGATAGGGCTCGCTCCGCCGCGGGAGGCGCAGGCGCGGGCGGAGTATCTTACCGCGGCGACGGCGATCGTCGCCGCGCGGCCGCGCGTGCCCCGGCTGGTCATCTCCGCCGGGAGCCGCTCGTCATCGGTCGCGCTCTGGCTGAAGTCGCGGCTCGGCTGCGCCGTAGTCCACTGCATGCGCCCGGGGTTCGTGGCGAACCTGCGGACGCATCCGTACGACCTTCTGGTCGTCTCCAAGCACGATGCCGCGGCGCGGGCGCGCAACGTGCTCGCGGTCACCGGCGTGCCACACCGGCTCTCGCCTGACGCGCTCGAGAAAGCCGGCGCGGAATGGAGCGAGCGCCTCGACCATCTGCCGCATCCGCGCATCGCGCTGTTGGTCGGCGGCGCGCGGGAGAATCCGCTGCGCGGGCCGGAGCTGTCACCGGCGCTCGCCCACGCGCTCGGCCAGCACGTCGCCCGGCTCGCCGTCACCCATGGCGGGGCCGTGATGGTGACCACCAGCCGCCGAACCGGCGAGGAGGCGACGGAGGCGCTCGCGGCGGGCCTGCGGCGCAGCCTGCATGTGCTCTACAGGTGGGGCGAGCCGGGCGAGAACCCGTACCGCGGCTTCCTCGCGAGCGCCGACGCGATCGTGGTCACGGCGGACTCGGTCTCGATGATCTCGGAGGCGTGCGGGACAACCGCCCCGGTGTTCGTGGCACTCCCCGAGCTCGCCGGCCCGCGGCACAAGCGGCTGATCGCGACGCTCACGCGGGCGAAGCACGTCTGCCCGCTCGGCGACGAGCTGTGCCTGTGGCAGCGTGCGCCACTCGACGAAACCGGCCGGATCGCCGCCGAGATCCGGCGCCGCATCCCGTTGGATTGACGCCGCTTCCCGCACGTCCTTTTTTGGAGGAGACGGGCGAGGGAATGGCGGCATGGCAAAGCGCTACCGGATTGCGGTGATCCCCGGCGACGGGATCGGCAAGGAGACCGTGCCGGAAGGGCTGCGCGTGCTCGACGCGGCAGCCACCCGCTTCGGCTTCGAGCTTGTCCATGACCATTACGACTGGTCCTGCGAGACCTACCAGAAGACCGGCGCGATGATGCCGAAGGACGGCCTCGACCGTATCCGCGGGACCGACAGCATTTTTCTCGGCGCGGTCGGCTGGCCGGGGGTGCCCGACCACGTCTCGCTCTGG
>DATAPS010000102.1:0-12831 GCA_036265085.1 Acetobacteraceae bacterium
CCAATGCGTCAGTTCCAAGCCGGCACTGATTTGGACGGCGCCACGGATAAGCCCGAGCCGTAGGGGGACGCCCCCCGCGCAGGACGGGTCGCGGAGTTCCTTCGAGATAGCGAAGCGACTAACCTCGCCGGTTCGCCCGGCGCGGAGCGCCTGCGCAACTTGCGTCGGGCAAAGCTGCTGCATCGGCAGATCCCCAGCATCGCCGGCCGCCGACGGCGCGACCACCCGGACGGTGCCGACGACTCGGCCGGTACTACGCTGGACCAGGACGGCGTGACCTGCACGATCGTCGAACCGATCACTCTCGATCCCGCCATGTCCCGGCTCATAGCCCCGTTCTATGCAGTAGACTTGGTAGCGCAAGCGAAAGGCGGCTTCACGCAACTCGGGCTTGTCCGCAACCCTGACTTCGAATGCCCGGGTCGCTTCCATGAATAGCTTGCGATCTGACGTCATGAGCTAGCTCCAGTCACGGATTCGCGATCCGCCTTTACACCTCGAATGCGGCCGACTGCAACGAAGAATAACGGTAACCTTATCGTAAAATGAAGGAAAAAGGACCCGATACACGTTCGTCACGACAGAACCGAATAAGTCCGACGGTCTCTCACAATCGGGTTGCTTGACCTGCTTGGATCTTATTTGGGATCAGCGCCCGAATGCATCCTACCATGGCGGATCATCTCAATCTCTATTGCAAACACAAAAAAGGCGACGCCATCAGCGCCGCCTTTTTGTTATCGTGTCTCGAAAAAGTGGTCAGGCACCCCTGCTCCGGCGCCGCCACATAGCCACGCCGAACAACGCGCCGCCGAGGAGGGCGAGCGAGGCCGGCTCTGGTACGCGGCGGGCGTACGCCCCGCTGCCGCCACCGCCATTGATTACGAACCCGTCAGCAGTGAACCTGACTTCTCCGTTCGTGGTGCCGAACTGCGAGAAAAGAAGGTTGTAGAACGGCTGGGGCGAGAAAAAGGCCGGATCGAGAACATTGAAGGTGAGCTCTGTATTCGCGGCAGGGAAGCCCAGTGGCGCGGAAACGGCGCTGTCGATGAGCGAACCCGCCGCCACTTCGGTTGTCGCCCCAATCCCCGTAGGCTGAGCGTCGGTATTGCTAAACGTCAATGGGCCCGTGACCGGTGCAACGAACATCTCGAAGGTCAACGAGGTGAACATGCCCGTTGTCGCGGGCGTCACGGTCGGCGTGCTCTGGGTGCCGGCTCCCTGGAACAGCAAATATGCCGCGTACCCGCCCGTCGTGTTCAGCCCGGGAGCAGGCACATTCACGTTTGACAGCTGGAAGCCGATGATGTTCAGCGAGCCGGTTTCCGTGAAATTCGCACCGCTGCCGCTTGGCGTCAGCACAACAGTCGCATTGTCGGAGTACTGCTGGGTATCGGCGGTAACCGACGGCGACGAGACGCCCGGTATACTAGAGGGGTTGTACGTGAATACCGCCCCGGCGGACGCCTGCGAGGCTCCCGCGAGAAGAGCGACAGCCCCTAGAGCCGTTGCGGCCATAAGCCGTGTTTTCGTCCACAACATGTGATTGCTCCCACCTCCTCATAGATGTCGAAACGTTAATAGCGCATCCACGCCTCTGTGTTCCCATCTTATTTTGAGTCTCACGGAATGGTGAACGGAACGCCACGGCCTGACGCTGTGAGCAGCGCACGGTCTTCACGAAGTTTTGTAGAAATTCCCACTTGACACGGTAAGCAGCTACGGGTCCCGCTAGCTTGATCGTTCTATCAGCTCATTACCGTCCGTCGATTGCTGCAGTCGCGAAGCTTCCGTCTGAACGGCTCCCTGTCTCAGCTACCCGTACCTGTGCCGCGGCTTTAAGGCAAGGCCTTCGTCCGCGACGCTCGGATCATGCGTTCGACGCAACCAGTTCCGCAGTCTGGATCAAGGGGAGCGGCATCCCCTTCGGCGCTCTGACGTCTTCTCAGTCACATTACGGCAAACGGTTTCGAGGTGCCGATCCGGTCCACCGCGCTCGCACGCGCCAGGACGGCACCACACTCATACTGGGACGCGATCTGGCCGGGTTGAAGCTGGACAGGATCGCGACTGGGTCACGGCGCCGAGAATGCAGGCCGGGGCATTCGGCGCGGATGCGACCGCCTCGACGCGAGCCATGCGCTGATCGCCGCCACTCGGCTCATCGCCGTCGACATCTCGTGCGTCGCACCGGAGCGGGTGCGGCTGGACCAACCGGCACGCTCAAGAGGAGCAAGGAGCGAGCGGCGAGAAGGAAGGTCGTGCGGTATAACCGTGCGCGGAGCGCCCGGGTTATCCCCGAGAGCTCATTCGAGGCTCCACGTCAGTTGTCGTTCGGCCACACGTCCCGACAAACTAAGATCCGGCGCTTGCCGCCGCCGCGCTCGCACGTGCCCGAAACTCGTCGGTGCTGTTCGTCCTAGGGAACGGCTCCGTGGGCACGGGCACGCCCAGGAAACCACACAGCGGTGCCCAGCCTTCGGCGACCTCGAACACCAGCAGCTGATCCGGCCGAATGCTGCGCCGGATCTCCGCGTTGTGCCGCTCGAACGCGGCGATGCACGTGGCCCGATCATGGGCGTCGCCGCCGAAGTTGCCCGTGATGATCGCGCGCATGGTCCGGCCCAATGCGCTCTCCTGCGCCATCATCCCATTGATGTTGGAGAAGATCGTCTCCTGCGTGCTACGGAACCAGGAGTCCGGATCGCGGAGCGTGAGGATCACCTTGGCCGCCGGCCATTGTGCGATCAATTCGCGCCAATAGTCGCAAGCGGGCCAGTCGGTGGTCGACTGATAGCCGTCGAACACGGTCGGCCAGTCGACCGCACGTCCCGCCGCCGCCGCCGCCCAGTGCTCGGCGGCACCCGGGGTGTGGATCACACTGACCATGTGGTAGCAGGGGCCGAAGCCGAGCTGTTCCAGCGCCAGCTTCAGCGAGAGCGTCCCGGTCCTGCCGAACCCGACGCCGATGACCTTCAGCGACATGCTGCGCCCGTCACGTCATCCCCCCGCTTAAAGATCCTCGACGCGCTCCACGCCGGGGAGCACCTTCATCGCCTGCGCGAGCCGCGGCGTCACGTTGAATCCGCCCGGCAGCGTGATCTCCACATCCTGCGCTGCGTCGAGCCGGGGAACCAGCACCACCCGGCCCCGACCCCGTCCCTCGCGATCCAACAGCGCGCGGATGTGCGACACCGCCTCGGTGCGCTCGAGCCAGACACGCATGCCCGCTCCCGCCGCCGCCGCGGCCTTGTCGAGCGCGGTCACCTCGGTCGCGGTGATGCGCAGCGCCTCGCCTTCCATGCGGATGTCCACCGTCGCGAGCAGCGACGCGCCCGCCACGATCAGATCGCGTGCTCCCGCAAGGACTTCGCTGAACACGGTGATTTCGTAGGACCCGCCGCCGTCCGACAGGCGAACCCAGGCCATGCGGCTACCGGTGCGCGTCGTGCGCTCCTTCGATGCGACGATGCAGCCCGCCACGTGCACGCGCGCCGCACCGGCTTGCGCCCGCGCTTCCAACTGATTGCTCGGCACGACTCGAAGACGCCGCAGCAGCTGCGCATAGGCATCGAGCGGATGCGCGGTGAGATGGAAGCCGACGGCATCCGCCTCGAAGCCGAGCCGGTCCATCGGCATCCAATCCGGCGTCTCAGGCAGGCGCAGCGGCTCCGGCTTCCCAACCGCGCCGAACAGTACGACCTGCCCGCTCTCGCGTTCCTCGGCAGCGGTCTGGGCGCGGCGCAGGATGAGCTCGGCGCCGGCGAAGGCGCGCGCGCGGTTGGCCTCCAGCACATCGAACGCCCCGGCACGCACGAGATTCTCGATCTGCATGCGGTTGATCTGCCGCGGATCGACGCGCTGCGCGAAATCGGCAACATCGGCGAACGGCCGGTTGCCGCGCGCCGCTTCGACGGCGCGCATCGCCTGGAAGCCGACGCGTTTCACGGCGGCGAGTGCGTAGCGGATGGCCAGCTTGTCGTTGTGGCGCTCGAGCGTGAAATCGGCGTCGGAGCGGTTGACGCAGGGCGGGAGCACGGTGATGCCCATGCGCGACGCTTCCTGCCGGAGCGCCGCGAGACGATCGGTGTTGCTGATGCCGAGGCTCATGCAGCCGGCGAGGAATGCCTCCGGGTGGTTCGCCTTCATGTACGCGGTCTGGTATGCCAAGAGCGCGTACGGCGCCGAGTGGCACTTGTTGAAACCGTAGTCGGCGAACTTCGCCATGAGGTCGAACACCTCGGAGGCCTTCGCCTCGTCGATGCCGCGTCCGATCGCGCCGTCGCAGAAGATGCGGCGCTGCGCGTCCATCTCGCTGCGGATCTTCTTGCCCATCGCGCGGCGCAGCAGGTCGGCGGCACCCAGGCTGTAGCCTGCCATCTTCTGGGCGATCTGCATGACCTGTTCCTGGTAGACCATGATGCCGTAGGTCTCGGCCAGGATGTCGTGGATCTCCGGGTGCGGTGCCTCCCACTTCTCGCCGTGCTTGCGCTGGCAATAGGCGGGAATGTTCGCCATCGGCCCCGGACGATACAGTGCGACGGCCGCGATCAGGTCCTCGAAGCGATCGGGCCGCATTTGGCGGAGCACGTCGCGCATGCCCTGCCCTTCGAACTGGAACACGCCGCCCGCGTCGCCCTTCTGCAGCATCTCGTAGGTCGCGGGATCGTCGAGCGGGAGACGATCGAGATCGAGCGTGACGCCTTCGCGGGCCAGGAAGGCGACCGCGCGCTGCAGGATCGTGAGCGTCGTCAGGCCGAGGAAGTCAAACTTCACCAATCCGGCCTGCTCGATATATTTCATCGAGTATTGCGTGACCAGAAAGTCGGACTTCGGGTCGCGATAGATCGGCACGAGCTCGATCAGCGGACGGTCGCCGATGACGACGCCGGCCGCGTGCGTGCTGGCGTGGCGATACAGGCCCTCGAGTTGGACCGCGACTTCCATCAGGCGGCGCACCGCCTCGTCGTCGTCGCGCATCTGCTGCAGCTTCGGCTCGCCGTCGATCGCTTCCTGCAACGTCACCGGCTTGGCGGGATTGTTCGGGATCAGTTCGGCGACTTTGTTGACCTGCCCGAACGGCATCCCGAGGACGCGGCCGACATCGCGCACGGCGGCACGCGCCTGCAGCTTGCCGAAGGTGATGATCTGCGCGACGCGGTCGGCGCCGTATTCGCGGCGCACGTAGGTGATTACCTCATCGCGGCGGTCCTGACAGAAGTCGATGTCGAAATCTGGCATCGAGATGCGTTCTGGGTTCAGGAACCGCTCGAAGAGCAGGTTGAATTGGAGCGGATCGAGATCGGTGATGGTGAGCGACCAGGCGACCACCGATCCGGCACCGGAGCCGCGGCCGGGCCCGACAGGGATACCCTGCGCCTTCGCCCACTGGATGAAATCGGCGACGATCAGGAAATAGCCGGAGAAACCCATGCTCGTGATGACGGACAGCTCGAAGTCGAGCCGTTCGCGGTAGCGGGCATGCGTTGCCCCGTCGGCGCCGATCTTGTCCATGCGGCGACCGAGGCCTTCGACGGCCATCGCGCGCACGGTCTCTTCCTCCTTGCTGCCGGGCCGAACCTTCGGGCAGACGGGAAGCAGCGGCTTGCGCGTCTCCGCCATCACGGCGCAACGGCGAGCGATGGCGAGCGTGTTGTCGCAGGCATCCGGCAGGTCGGCGAACAGCGCACGCATGGCGTCGGCCGGCTTGAACCAGTGCTCGGGGGTGACGCGCCGCCGGTCCTTGTCGGAGAGCAGGCGGCCTTCTGCGATGCAGAGCAGCGCGTCATGCGCCTCATACATCGCGGGTTTGGCGAAGAAGCAGTCGTTGGTGGCGACGAGCGGGATGCGCCCGGCGTCGGCGAGCGCGATCAGGCCGGGTTCGATCGCCTGTTCGATGGCGAGGCCGTGGCGATGCAGCTCCATCGCGATACGGCCTGGGAATGCTTCCGCGAGTTGGGCGAGCAGGCGCTCGGCTTCAGGCTTCTGGCCCTCCGCGAGGAGTCGTGCGACGGGACCGTTGGTTCCGCCGGTCAGAAGAATCAGCCCGGATGCGAATTCGGCGAGTTTCGCAAACGGCACTTGCGGTTTCAGGCCGGGCTCGGTTTCGAGAAAACCGATGGAGGAGAGGCGCTGGAGGTTCGCGAAGCCGGTTGCATCCTGCGCGAGCAGCACGAGCGGATCGGGCGCGAGG
Organism: Acetobacteraceae bacterium; assembly: GCA_036265085.1. Classification (GTDB taxonomy): domain Bacteria; phylum Pseudomonadota; class Alphaproteobacteria; order Acetobacterales; family Acetobacteraceae; genus DATAPS01. Next base: position 6,194 of record DATAPS010000102.1, read on the forward strand.
CGTAGCGCATCGTCGCGGGTCAGCGCGATCTGACAGCCGATGATCGGCTGCACGCCCTTGCCGCTGCAGGACTGGCTGAACTCCAGCGCGCCGAACAGGTTGCCGGTGTCGGTCATGGCGACCGCCGGCATTCCCGCGTCGCGCGCGAGGGCGACGAGCTTGTCGGCTTTAACAGCGCCTTCACTCAGCGAGTAGCTCGAGTGGCAGCGGAGGTGGATGAAGGTTGCCGACATCCGCGAATCTAAGCCCCGTCCCCTCGGGGGAGGGGATTAGGAGATGGGGCGACGCGGGCGAGATCGCGGGGCATCTCTCCCGCACCCTGACCCTCGCCCGCAAGGGGAGAAGGAACCGTGCGGCCATTCCTCAGCGTGACAATCCGATCCATCCGCGCCGTCAGCTCCGTGTTATGCGTCGCGATCAGTGCCGCCACCCCATGCCGCCGCACGCTGGCGAGCAGCTCCGCGAAGACAGACTCGGCCGTCGCCGCATCGAGATTCCCCGTGGGCTCGTCCGCCAGCAGCACCTTCGGCGCGTTCGCCAGCGCCCGCGCGATCGCCACGCGCTGCTGCTCGCCGCCCGAGAGTTTGCCCGGCAGATGCCGCACCCGCTGCGCGAGCCCGAAGGACGACAGCAGTTCCATCGCCCGTGCCTCCGCCCGCTTCCGCGCAACGCCCGCGATCATCTGCGGCAACACCACGTTCTCCAGCGCCGTGAACTCCGCCAGCAGATGGTGGAACTGATAGACGAAACCGATCGAGTCGCGCCGGATCGCGCTGCGCTCCGCGTCCGACAGAGCGCCCGCGTCACGCCCCGCCACGAGCACCTTTCCGCCGTCCGGCTTCTCCAGCAGGCCGGCCAGGTGCAGCAGCGTCGATTTCCCGGCACCGGACGGTGCGACAAGGGCGACGATCTCACCTGCCGCGAGCGTCAGGTCCGCCCCGCGCAGCACCGGCAGCTCGGCGTCCCCGCTGCGATACACACGCCGCACACCTCGGAGCGCCAGTGGCGCGTCAACCATTCCGCAGCGCCTCGACCGGATCGGTCCGCGCCGCCCGCCAGCTTGGATAGAGCGTCGCGAGAATGGCGAGCGCCAGTCCGAGGATCACCACGCGGATCAAGTCGGCCCAATCGACCGTCGAGGGCAGTTCGGTGAGCTGGAAGACGCGGCTGTCGAAGACCTGGCCACCGGTGATGTTCTCGATCGCCCGCTGGACCGCGACGATGTTCCGGCAGATCACCAATCCGAGCGCCGTGCCGATGGCGGTTCCCGTGATGCCGACAAAGGCGCCGCACATCAGGAAGATGCGCATGACGGCACCGGCGCGCGCACCCATCGTGCGCATCACCGCGATGTCCTGCGTCTTGTCCTTCACCAGCATGATCAGCGACGAGATCACGTTGAACGCGGCGACCAGGATGATCATCCCAAGCACGATGAACATCGTGTCCTTCTGGACCTGAAGGATGTTCACGAGCTGGTCGCTTTGATGCCGCCAATCGCGCAGGATGACGTTGCGGCCGGCGAAGATGTGCCGCAGCTCATCGACGTAGCGGCCGGCGTTCTCGGGATCGCGCACCCAGATCTGCATTCCAGTGATCGCGTCGGGCTTCTGGAAGAAGATCTGCGCCACCGACAGCGGCATGAACACGACCTGGTCGTTGTATTCGGCGAGCCCGGCGTTGAACACCGCGACCACGGTGTAGGCGCGCGTGCGCGGAATGCTGCCGAAGGGCGTGGACGCGCTCTGCGACGAGATCAAAGTCAACTGGCCGCCGACGTTGAGCCGGTAGGCGGTCGCGATGCCCGCGCCGACCGCGATCGCGTCGTCGCCCTGGAAGCTATCCAGCGAGCCGGCGATGACGTGGTTGCTGATCTCCTTCAGCCCACGCAAGCCGTCCTGCGTCACGCCGCGCACGAGCGCGCCGCGCAAGCCGCCTTGCTCGGTGCTGATCGCGACCTGGCCGTCGATCAGGGGCAGCACCGAAACGACGCCAGGCAGCGCTTGGACTTTCGCGGCGAGCGGCTGGTAGTCGGGGATCGACTCGCCGGCATAGGCCTCGACACTGAGATGACCGCTGATGCCAAGCGCGCGGGTGACGAGCTCCTGCTGGAAGCCGCTCATCACGCTGGTCACGACGATCAGCGTCGCGACGCCGAGCGCGATTCCGACGAGGGAGAAGATCGCGATGATGGAGACGAAACGCTCGCCGCGGCGTGCGCGCAGGTAGCGGCCTGCGACGGCGCGTTCGAAGGGACCGAACATCAGGTAGACGGCGGGGCGCGAAAGCCCTCCCCCCGCACGGGGGAGGGTTGGGTTGGGGGGGAGACCCCAACCCCCTCTCGCAAGGGGAGGGGGCTTGAGTCACTGATCGGACGGAATGCACTCATCGTCGCGAGATATGGCTCAGCGCACTCTCCAGCGAAACCTCCTGCCGCTCGCCCGTCGCGCGTCGCTTCAGCTCGACGTTCCCCGCCGCCGCCCCGCGGGGGCCGACCACGATCTGCCACGGATGCCCCATCAGGTCCGCATCCGCGAACTTCACCCCTGCCCGCTCCTCGCGATCGTCGTATAGCGCGGCGCCGTCGAGCTTGCCGTAGAGCTCCTCGGCTGCCTGGTCGCACGCCGCGTCGCCGACCTTCAGGTTCAGGATCGCCGCGCGGAACGGTGCCACGCTGTCCGGCCAGATGATGCCCGCGTCGTCGTGATGCGCCTCGATCAGCGCGCCGACCATGCGCGAGACGCCGATGCCGTAGCTGCCCATCTCCGGGTGCACCGGCGTTCCGTCGCGGCCGGCGACGGCGAACCCCATCGACTTGCTGTATCTCGTTCCGAAGTAGAAGATATGCCCGACCTCGATGCCGCGACCGTCGCGCTTCTCCTGCACGCCGGCCCAGCGCTGCGTATCGTGCTTCTCGTCCGTCGCGGCGTAGTGCTCGGTCATCGCAGCGGCGAACCGCTCGAGATCGGCTTCCGAATCCATTGCGAAGTTCGCGCTCGAGTAATCGATGCGTTCGAACGCCGCGTCGTAGAACACTTGGCTCTCGCCGGTCGGCGCGAGGATGATGAACTCGTGGCTGAGATCGCCGCCGATCGGCCCGCTCTCCGCCTCCATCGGGATCGCCTGCACGCCGAGTCTTTGGAAGGTCCGCATGTAGGCGAGCATCATCTTGCGATAGCTGACGACGGCGCCGGCGTAGTCCAGATCGAAGCTGTACCCATCCTTCATCAGGAACTCGCGCCCGCGCATCACGCCGAATCGCGGACGCACCTCGTCTCGAAACTTCCATTGGATATGATAGAGAATCTGCGGCAGTTCGCGATACGAGCGCACCGATTGCTTCATCAGATCGGTGATCATCTCCTCGTTGGTCGGACCGTACAGCAGTTCGCGGTCGTGCCGGTCCTTGATCCGCAGCATCTCCGGCCCGTAGGCGTCGTAGCGGCCGCTCTCGCGCCATAGTTCCGCCGGCTGGATGGTCGGCATCAGCACTTCCTGCGCGCCCGCCGCGTCCTGCTCCTCACGCACGATGCGCGCGATGTTCTGCAGCACGCGCCAGCCCGCTGGCAGCCACGCGTAGATGCCGGCCGCGGTCTGCCGGACGAGGCCGGCGCGCAGCATCAGGCGGTGCGAGACGATCTGTGCCTCTGACGGCGTTTCCTTGAGGGTCGGCACGAGGCTGCGGGAGAGACGCATGTTCTGGCTGGTTCCGAGACGGGCTGAAGGGACGCGGCGGACCCTAGCGATCCCCCGCGACGGCTGCCAGCCGCCATGCGTCGTCGCGTTTGAGGATCGTTTTGGACGAACGATTTGTGCGCCGCACAACAGCTTGGCGAAAGAAAATCTCGTTACCGGAGCGCGTTCCATCACGCTTTCGCGTGACACTCCGAGCGAAGCCCTGTAAGAAAAAAGAAGGCCCGCGCGCGGGAGCGCAGCGGACCAAGTTTAGGGAGGAAACGCCAGTCACACGGCGGGATGAGGAACAGCCCTCGTCCCGCCGTGATGATTCACCCGGCAACCGCTCCGGGTCCATGCGAAAAAGTGCTATGATTTCGGAAAAATCGGGGTTTCAGACGAGATCTGCCGGTTATTGCGGCGATATGCTCGGCCACCGCGGCGCGATGCTCAACCGACGTGCAGGGCGAGCCAGCCGGATCGGAAGCTGATCCAGCCGCTCTCGATAACCCCGAAGCAAAGCAGCCAGATCACTGCCGCGACGATCGTCGTCCACATCACCTTGCGCCACATGCGCGGGGCGGCGGGGGCGCCGCGCCATCCCGTGACCTCGTCCGGCTGTGCGACCGGCTGCACACCGACCGGCAGGACCGCGAACAGCGCGGTCCACCAGATGAGCACGTAGAGCACGACCGCGGTGAACCAGTTCACATCACACCCGCAGCAGATGCACGTCCACCAGGGGCCGCTTCTGCAGCCGCCGGCCCAGCGCCCGCCGCAGCGCCGCCTTGGCGCTGTCCGCGAGCGCCGCGTCCTCACGACGCAGCGGCGCCGGGAGGTCGGCCAGCGCGTCCGCCACCTCGCCGGCGATCCGGCCTGTCTCGGGGTCGTCCGGATCGAACAGCCCGGGTGCACTCACCCGCGGCTGGCCGCGGAGTCGGCCGGTCTCGTCGACGGCGATGCTGGCGATCGCGACGCCGTTGTAGAGCATCCGCCGCCGCGCGCCCATCACCCCGCCATGCAGCGGGACGACGCGATTGCCGTCGAGCACGAGGCGCCCGACGGGCGCGCTATCGATCACCTCCGCCGGACCGGGGGCGAGCGAGAGAATGTCGCCGTCCTCGAGCAGGATCGGCGTGACCCCGGCGGCCTGGGCGAGCGCCGCGTGAGCGGAGAGATGGCGCCACTCGCCGTGGACCGGGACGGAATAGCGCGGCTTCACTAGCGCATAGAGCCGGCGCAGCTCGTCGCGTGCGGGATGGCCGGACACGTGGACCATGTGGTCGCTGTCTGTCATCAGCCGCACGCCGCGGCGCACCAGATTGTCCTGTACCGTGCCGATCGCCCGTTCGTTGCCGGGGATGACTCGGCTGCTGAACACGACCGTATCGCCCGAGCCGAGCTCGATCCGAGGATGGCTGTCGGTCGCGATGCGGGCGAGCGCGCTGCGAGGCTCCCCTTGGCTGCCGGTCGCCAGGATCAGCAGGTTGTCATCGGGGATGTCGTTCGCCTCGTCCTCGGTCGCGAACGGCGGCACGGTCTGGAGGTAGCCGCACTCCCGCGCCGCCGCCTCCAGGTTGCGCAGGCTACGGCCGACCAGCGCTACGCTACGGCCAGCGTCGCGGGCGGCGAGTGCCACGCTCTCGACGCGGGCAACGTTGCTGGCGAAGCACGTCACGGCAACGCGCCCGTGCAATTGCCGGATCAGGGCGGCGAGGCTGCGGCGGACGTCCGCTTCCGAGCCGGAATGGCCCTCCACCATGGCGTTGGTGCTGTCGCACACCATCGCGAGCACCCCCTCTCCGCCGAGCGAGGCGAAGGCGGCCTCGTCGGTGCGGGGGCCGACGAGCGGGTCGGGGTCGAGCTTCCAATCGCCGGTGTGGAGCACGGTGCCGAGCGGCGTGCGGATCACCAGCGCCTGCGCCTCGGGGATCGAGTGGGAGACGCGTAGGAACTGCAGCCGGAAGGGTCCGCACTCAAACGCACTGCCGGGCGGCACGATCTTCAGCGGCACCTGCCCGAGTAACCCCACCTCGCCCAGCTTGCGGCGCAGCACAGCGGCGGCGAACGGGGTAGCGTAGACCGGGCAGCGGAGCGAGCGCCAGAGATGCGCGACGGCGCCGATGTGGTCCTCGTGGGCATGGGTGATGACGAGGCCGGCGAGGCGGTCGCGGCGGTCAGCGATGAAGGCCGGATCCGGCATCATCACGTCGACCTCTGGATTCTCCGACCCGCCGAAGCCGATGCCGCAATCGACGGCCAGCCACGCGCTGCCGATTCTATACAGATTCAAATTCATACCGATCTCGCCCGTCCCGCCGAGAGGCAGGAAGGCCAGATCACCGCTTACCGCGTCCATTCAGATCCTTTTGGTGCCGGGTTATTCGCCTTCGTCGAGGCGCGATCTCTGTCGGGGAGATGTGGGCACCGGATTGCGCTCCGCCAACATGCGCAGACCGTCGAGCGTTATGTCCGGATCGACATGCTCGATGATCGTGGTGCCCTCGGCTATCAACGGCGCCAGCCCGCCCGTCGCGATCACCTTGAGCGTGCCGCCGTGCTCTGCCTTGATCCGGGCCACCAGACCCTCGACCATGGCAACGTAGCCCCAGTAGAGGCCCGACTGCATCGCAGGGATCGTCGACCGCCCGATCACCGCCTGCGGCCTGCCGATCCCGATCCGCGGCAGACGGGCGGCGGCGCGGTGGAGGGCTTCGAGGGAGAGATTGATGCCGGGGGCTATGACCCCTCCGATATAGGCGCCGTCAGTGTCGACCACGTCGAATGTGGTCGCGGTGCCGAAATCGACCACTATCAACGGGCCGCCATAGTTCTGATGCGAGGCGAGGGAATTCAGCAGGCGGTCGGCACCGACCTCGTCGGGGTGGTCGACGCGGATCTCGAATACCCAATCTAGTACGGCACGGGCGATCAGGGGCTCCAAATCGAACCAGTCCCGGCAG